>SKZX01000015.1 GCA_007127175.1 Desulfobacterales bacterium | reverse complement strand
GGGAAACCGTGAACACATTCGATGTTTTTATTATCGGCACCGGCACGGCAGGTCAGACGGCGGTTTCGGAGCTCACAGCGCCGTCCGGAAGTAACCGGCGTGCCCATAAAAATGCCCTGCGTATAGGTATTGCCGACGAGCGGCCTTACGGCGGCACATGTGCGCTGAGGGGCTGTCAACCCAAGAAATTTCTGGTTGTTCCCGCCCATGCGGCACTCGAAGGCAGGGCGCTTACAGAGCGGGGTTTCCGTTTCGCGCCACAGCTTGATTGGCGAGAAATGCAGCGCGCCCTGCAAACGTTTACCGACGCGGTTCCGTCCGGGACAAAAAAGGGCCTGGAAGAACGGGGAATCCGTTGCTTTTCGGGGCACTGCGAATTTGTTTCCCCCAGGGAACTGGTCTGCGGGGATGAGGCTGTAAGTGCCGGGAACGTTATCATTGCCACAGGCGCCCGTCCCCGGCCATTACCGATAAAGGGTGCTGAATATGCCGTAAGCAGCGATGATTTTCTGTCCCTGCCAGACCTTCCCGAACGCATTGTATTTATCGGAGGGGGCTATATATCCATGGAGTTTGCCTATGTCGCCTCGGCGGTGGGCGCCTCGGTGGCCGTCCTGCAGCAGGGCGAACGGATAATGGAACGCTTTGATGCAGATATGGTAAAGATACTCGAGGACGCCTGCAGCACCCGCGGGATGGATATCCGCACGGGGGTGAACCCCGTGGAAATTAAAAAGCACGATTCCGGGGCCTGTGAAGTGCTTCTCGAGTGCGGGGACACTGTCACTGCAGACCTTGTTGTGGGTGCCATAGGAAGAATCCCCAACATCGAAGACCTTGGCCTTGAGAAAGCGGGTGTTGCCTTCAACGGGCACGGAATAGAAACCGACGGCCACATGCGAACCGCCCAGCAACACATTTACGCAATAGGTGACTGCGTGCAGGGCATACAACTGTCGCCGGTAAGCGACCTCCAGGCGAGGGTTGCCGCCCGAAACGTGATGAACCCCATGAGTTCCATCGCCGTTGCAGACCCGCTGCCCAGCGTGGTCTTCTCCTACCCCCAGATGGCCACGGTGGGCATTAGCGAAGAGGCAGCCCAAAAAACGAAGAATGTCCGCGTCGTCAAGGGTTCGGGTGCCGGATGGCCGAACTATAAAAGGCTCAACGAATCCCACGTGGGATACAAGGTCATTATCGATAAAGATACCGACACCCTGCTCGGCGCTCATCTGGTCGGGCCCCGCGCGGGTGAGCTGATAAACCTGTTTGCCCTTGCAATGAAAACCGGCATTACCGCAGGGCAATTAAAAGAGATGCCCTGGGCATATCCCACCTACAGCGCCGACATCAAATATATGCTCGGCTGATCCAACGAATTTTCACACTGCCCCTTGCTTGTCTCGGAAGGTGCCATTATGGCAATATCGTCCGAAAGGGGTCCTGAAGCGTCATTTTTTTCTGCTTGAAAAATATAGGGCTGTGCCGATACTCCCCCATACCACGCAAAGCGCGATAGCGGCTTTCTGCAGGTTGCTGAATTCGCGGCCGGACAAGGGATCGGGCGCCTCGATTCCCTCTTGACTGACGGGTATATGAATCATGGCGCCGTGGCCTGCTTCACGGACCTGAACACTCCAGTTTCCGGCAATGGCATAATCCGGCACGAAGCTGAATTTCCCCTGCTCGTCAAGGGTTGCCCTTAACCAGGGGGTTGCCGGGTTGTCCGGTGCATATACCGTCACCTGCCCCCCGGCCATGGGATGTCCGGTATCATAGGCGGCTGCCACTTCAATGGCAGGCACCCTGGAATAATTGGCTATCACGCCATGTGCAAAGACATGAACGGCTCCTGACAGAAACAGCACAAAGGCTGCGGCTGCGGCTGCGGTTATAATCGGTTTTCCCATGCCGGATCACCTGCGGTTGTTTTGTAATAAAGATTATTTTGAAGCATACTGCTGGATGCAGCGGCAAAGTCCGAGTACTGAACCCTTTTTTACCCGCCGCTGCATATTCCTATTGCCACCGAACAACGCAATGCCCTTCACCGGCATGCCCGATATGCATGCCCTCGAGCCGGATTTCATGAACTTTCGAGCCGTCGGCAAAAGGCGCGAATCCCACGGCTTCCAGGTTCATTGGGTCATCCGCATCCTTATCGGCCCGCCCGAAGATGTGGTCGAAATGAAAGGTCATCTCCAGGTCTGCCAGGCCACCTTCGTCCAGAAAGCCTTTGCGCGCGTCACCAACGAATTCGCCGCAGGTATAGGTTGCTTCTTCTGCGGTCCGGATACGGAAATCCACCGTTTGACCGTCTTTTTCCGCCTTCCCGATGAGCAGCATGGAATACCCGGCCAGAAGCCCTTTTTCATCCCGGGCCATCTTCCATGAGATCGCATTGTAATGGCCGGCCGGTGCGCCCTTGACCTCGCCTGCGAAAACAGGTGGATCGTCTTGGCTTCCGGCTGCCAGGTCAACGACATGAAGACCGTCGAGCACCACTGTATGGGTGGCAGAAACAGCCTTTCCGGAGCGGGTGTCATAGGGCGGGTCTGCCTGATAGGCGGTAATATGGGAGATGGCCACGAACGCATGGTGAAAGGTCAGCTCCCAACCGTCCTTGGTCAGCTTCGGGGCAATAAACCCTTCAGTAATAAGTTCTTCTCCGTTGGCGAAGAACTGAAGCGTCCCGGCTGCGGCGCCATTAACAGGAGCCAGAAATGTCAAAAAAATGATGAAAAAGCATGGATAAAGAATTTTGTTCATTTGATGTTGCCTCCGGTCTATCAAAATTGACCTACAGGCGCAACCCTTTGCCAGGGAAACGCATCTTCCGTTAAATCACCGATCAGCACCAGGGCCGAAAAGACAAAAAAGCCATGAAGATCCCCGTACGCTTCCGGTCAAGGGCCTTCATGGCTTAATTTCTATAAGATTTTGTTTGTTTTTTCGACACTGCCGCGCAATTTCATATTGCGCATGCCAGGATGTTTACATCCTTTTCAGGGCGATTGTCAAAGGAAAAATTCAGGTTCTATCGCTACTTGTAATAATGCTTGTCTAATGCCGGGCGCTTATCGATGCCCGGGATTTCAAAATCATAGCGCTCCAGCAGGTACCCGACCAGCCAGACCCCATAGCCCACAAGACTGTACCCTATCGGGGCGAGGATCAGAAAGCCTGCAATGGTGTACAAAAGGCGCTCCAGGATCGTCGACGGCTTGTTGAAAAACCCCATGAGGCCCGCTTCAATGGCAAACATGGCGGCAATGCCCGATATCACTGCGTAAGCGATCATCCAGGGATTGCCCTGCATGAGGTATTCAGGCATGAGAATGAAATAAAACGGGAGGATGTACCCCCCGATTCCCAGCCGGATGGCATACCAGGCGGTTCTCAGCCAGTGGCCGCCGGCAATGGCGGCCGCGGTGAACACTGTGATGCACACCGGCGGTGTAAGACCGGACTTTATGGCAAAGTAAAATATAAACAGGTGGCTGGCCAGGGCCGGAAGCCCCAGCAACTCCATTGCGGGAACCAGAACGGCCGCGGCAATGACATAGGCCGCCGTGGTGGTCATGCCCATCCCCAGCAGCATGGCGATCAACATGGTGGCAAACAGCGCAAGCATGATATGGGTGCCGGCAAGGCTTAAAATCCCCGCTGAAACCTTCACGCCGAAGCCGGTCAGGGATATCAGCGTTACGGCCATCTGAACGCAGCTCATCATGACCATCAGCCAGGCAAGGGCTGTAATAACCGCGCGAAAATACCCCTCCACCCAGATGATCCTGATGCGCTCCCAAACAGCCGAAAGCTTCAGGGGGCCGCCGATGAGCAGAAAGTTGACCATGCAGACCATCAGCGCCCAGCCGGCAGCCTGCTGGGCGGGATAGTACAGAAACAGCATGACCATCAAAAGGCCGACCGGCGCTATAAACGTGATCAACTGCTTGATGCCGAACGCCTCTTTGATTTTGGGCATCATCTCGGCCGGGAGTTTGGTTAGCCCGTAGCGGCCGGCTTCCACCCAGATTCCGGCGGAAACGCCGATAAAATAAAGCACGCCTGGAATAATGCCGGCGACCATCACGGTCAGATACGGTACATTAAGAAATTCCGCCATGATAAAACAGCCGGCCCCCATAATGGGCGGCATAATCTGACCGCCCGATGAGGCGGAAGCTTCAACCGCACCGGCCATATCCCGGGGGAAATTTAGGCGTTTCATTGTCGGAATGGTAAAAGAACCCGTGGTCGCGACATTGGCGACAGAGGAACCGGAAAGCATACCGAAAAAAGAACTGCCGACAACAG
>SKZX01000132.1 GCA_007127175.1 Desulfobacterales bacterium | reverse complement strand
TGTTGGAGGATTCCATCTCCGGGGAGCATTCACCACGGGAGTTTCCATCCTGCGATAGCAGATGGAAACCTCCTGTTAGAAACTACACTAAACAACCCCTGTCACACTGAGCGAAGTCGAAGTGCAATTAACAACCACTCTAAACCCAAAAAATCATGAAAACCACAATCCTCACAACCGTCATCCTGTTCCTGGCCGCAATGGCTCACGGACAGGGCGTAGCCATCATAGAAAATGGCACAGACGCTAAAAAGCAAATGTTCGACACAGACACTGCTTATTACCATGCCGAAAAATGTAGAATGAAAACTGAATACATAAACTGGACAGGCGCTGTAAGCGTGAGCTGGCACAACGCGGGTAACTGGAGTAGCGGCCAGGTGCCAAATGCCACCGTAAATGTGAATATTCCCTCCGGAACACCATTTTCGCCCGCAGTTCTAACCAACAACGCCAGTTGTAAAAATCTTGTAATTTACCCAGGGGCTAAACTGAATGTTTATGATAAAACCCTTACCGTTAATGCAAACCTGACTGTGAGCGGAACTCTTGGAATGCTCCAGGGCAATGGAACAGTAACTATTATGGGAAATGCGGTTTGGGGTTCAGGGGCTTCGCTGAACGTAACAGCCATCAATACTTTCATAGAAATATATGGAAACTGGAATTTTGGCCCCGGTTCAACAGTTAATCCAGGTATGGGTTATGTAGATTTTATGGGAAACGGCAACAGTTGGATCAGGTGCTACAGTGGCAACAGCAGTTTTCACAATTTGCGTATTTTCAAAACCGATGGCGCATTTACCAGTATGAGCGATCTTAGTACAAACGATTTGGTCATTAATGGCTTTACTCGCATCAGCACTACTTCCAATTTTCTAAGCGCATCAAATTATAATATTATCATGAAGGGGAGCTTTAATTATTACGGAACATTCGACTTTACGGCGTTCGCCAATACAGGATCCGTTTTTTTTGCAGGCAATATGCAATTTATTAATAACTATAACTCGTCAGGCTCAGGAATATTTAACAATGTGGTATTTAAATCAACAACCGGAACCACGGTGGTAAATGGCGATATTCATGTTGCAGGCGAACTTGCCATCACACAGGGATTTTTTAGCCCCGGCGCCAATAAAGTTTATGTTGGTGGCGACTGGCTCAATACGGTTGGGTCTTCGGGATTTACCGAAGCAGAAACGCATGTGGTATTTAATGGCGACAATCACCAGTATTGCTCCGACGAAACCTTTCACACTCTTGAAATTGATAAACCCACAGGAGTACATTTCAGGATAAGCGGATCCAACGTAACATGTGCCCATTACGACTGGGTGGCCGGCGTAGTTTCAGTGCTTGATGAGGGCATTTTTACAGCCAACAACCTGCTCGACAATGGCATTTACGGCATTTATCACCTCAACTCTGGCAGCACAATCAATTTGCATAATTATGATGGCTGGGTAGACCTATGCGGGGAGCTATACATTTTCGACGGAACATTCAATGTGTATGGCGGAACCTTGCCAAGTTACTGGCCTTTCATGTGCGATGCCATGCTTAATATGAGCGGTGGCGTGCTTGATTTCAAAGACCAGGGCATACACATTCCCAACCCTGGGCCATCTACTTTTATTCACAATATAACAGGAGGTTTGATAAGAACCTCTGGCGGCTTTTCATGCGATAACCCTGGCTTTTCTATGGCCGGCACAATTGAGCTTTACGGACCGGGCAGCCATTTCCTGAGCCTCACGGAAGAAGTCTTAATTAACAACCTCGTAGTCAATAAACTCAATGAAGAAAAAAATGCCGAAAACAATGGAATGCCTCTTTTCGATGAGCGAAGCGGTATAATGATCTCAGATGGCAGCAAGGCTGATAGAATTACCTTAGGATCAGATATTACAGTTTATGGCAACCTTGACATTATGAATGGGGCTCTGAACATGGGTGTCCATTCCATGTTAGTTGGCCAACAAACTCAAATCCATGGCAAACTTGAGATGACAAACGAAACCAATGAATTAACATCACCTGCAATCAGTTGGCATCACGGTTCTGCCGCCGATGTTACTGCCGGTTCTTTCTGGGTGGCAATATGGACGTTTTATGAAGGTGCTGATGTTGTTTTTTCAAACGGTAATACGGCTTATGTGTTTTATAACTTAATAATAGATGATCATGATGCAACGTTCGGAAACCTGAGATATGGTGGTTTTTTTAAAGAAGCCGGCAATCATGTGAAAGCAAGAGGTATAACAACAAGTTCCGGAACCCTCAGGACGGCAGGGTTTTACACAGTGATTCCAGGGTTTTGGGCTGGGGGAGTTGAAAACATTGATCATGTAATTGGAGGAGCTTTTACCATTGGAAGTGGTGCATCCTATGTTCTTGAAGCTTGCAATATTAACGTTGATGGAGAAATTGACCTGCAAGGTAGTCTGTATATTAAAGATGAGGCTGAAGTGGTGGTTCATGGAGGCGTTAATTTTCCCTCAGGAGGTGCGTTACATATACAAGGGGGCAGTTTTGTTGCCGATCATCCTGAACCGGTACCGCCCAACTGGACAAACATGAACGGGGTACTAAACATCAGCGAAGGCCTTTTTGAGCTCACCAACAATCATCCAAGATTCAATCCATCGGCCATCACTGATATCAGCGGCGGCATTATCAGAACAGGCGGCTCATTCGAGGCAGCATTTCCCGGGGGTTTTCAACCAACCGGCGGTATGGTAGAGCTGGCCGGAAATGGCAGTGGCGTATTTGAGTTTCTTTGTGCAAACGGCAATCATTTTCACAACCTGATGATCAACCGTGCTGCCCCAACTTCGGTGTATTTACCTGAAGATTTGATTATAAAAAACGACCTGATCATTCAAAACGGCCAGTTTTCGATGCACCCTGACGGAGGCGACCTTTTTATTGGCGGCAATTGGATTAACAATGTTGGCGCCGATGGTTTTCTGCCACTCGAAACTACTGTTGTTTTCAATGGATCAACCGCACAAACCTGTTCTGCCGAAGAGTTCTACAGGCTCAGCATCAACAAACCCGAGGGGAAAGTAACTTTTCCGTCGCTTACTACCTGCGAAATATATGATTGGCAAAGCGGCGGCATAATAGTCAACGGCGGCGCCTTTACAGCCTACAACCTGCAGCAGTGCGGCATCCGCGGATCATATACTGTATCTTCTGAGGGAACAATCAATCTTTTTCAGAATAAAAATAAAACCGTTGATCTCTTTGCAGATATTAAAATTCTTTCCGGAACAATAAACATTTATGGCGGCTTCCCCGAATCGGGAAGCTTGTGGCCGGCTACAACTTATGCATCGCTTTATATGAGCGGTGGTGTGCTGGATATTAAAGACCAGCACATCCATATCCAAAATACGGGCACATTCCCTAACAATGTTTTCGGTGGAACGATCAGGACATCAAAGGGCTATTTGGGAGAAAGGACTGATTTTCAACCTTCTGGTGGCACATTCGAATTTTACGGCCCCGACAATGCCTTCATACTTCAAAGCAATGGAAGTACTCTGCATAATGTTTTGATAAACAAAGATCTGGAAATCATAGAAAAAAACACGCACACAATGCCTGGAGCTGAAGAAAAGGGTGATGGCTTTGCCAAATCCGCTTTAATAGAGCTTTTTTCAGATATTACCATCACAAACGATCTTGAAATTGCCTTGGGTACGATGAATATCAACAGCTTTGTGGCAACGGTGGAGGGGAATACAACTTTGAACCCTGGTTCAAAACTTCACCTGCAAGGCTACGGAACCCTTGTAATGGGAAACAACAGGACTTTATCAGTGATGGAAGGCGCTGAATTACAGTTGACTGGCGATGGAGAATACTACACCAAAATTACCAGCACTTCGGGGAGGTACGCATTGAATGTGGAAAATGGAGGGATATTAGGCGCCGAATTTGCAATTTTTGAGTTCATGGACGTAAACGGAGTAAATATAAAACCTGGCGGCATAATTGACCCTGCCAGGGCATTTAGTAATTGTATTTTCCGAAACGGACATGTTGCCGGAAGATTGCTGACCCTAAACAACGAGCAGGCGCTTACCATAAACAATGCTTCGTTTCCGACCATAACTGGAGGTTTCAATGTTTCGAAGCTTCATAATACCGGTGTTGTAACATTTGTGGAATACAAAGGTGCCTTTGCAGGCAGCACTTACGAACAAGATCCTTACAACCGGGTTCATTGGAATGATGACCTTTCGTCATTCGTAAGCCTCGAAGGAGTGATGATAATTCCCTGGCAGGAAATATGTTTTGAGGCATCGGAGACCATAAGCGTTGGAG
>SKZX01000065.1 GCA_007127175.1 Desulfobacterales bacterium | reverse complement strand
GTCGTCCAGAAAGCCGAGTAGCTTGCGCTGCAGCCCCAGGGGCAGATCCGCAACCTCGGAGAGATAAATGGTGCCATTGACCGCAAGACGAAACCGCCCTGCCTTATTCTCTGTCGCCCCGGTAAAAGCGCCTTTCTGGTGGCCGAAAAGCTCCGAATCAAGTAATATTTCCGGCAAGGCGGCACAGTTCACCTTGATAAAAGGGCCCTTGGCCCGCTCCGATAAAAGATGGACGGCTTCTGCCATAACATCCTTGCCGGTACCGCTCTCCCCGGTTATCAGAAGAGCGGCGTCCGACTGTGCAATCATGGGCAATATGTTGAAAACCTTACCCATCTGAGGGCTCTTGCCGACAAGGTTTTCGAACCGACCGCTGATGTCGCGTACCCACCCCTTTTCCTGCCGGGCGCGCAGGTCCTCGAAAATCTCCATAAAACCAATGGTCTCGCCCTGCTGGTTCACAATCGGAGACGCAACAATCTTTACAGGGATTTTCTGCTTCTGCCGGTTGACGATGTTGGCCTGTCCCTCAAACAAACCGGCACTGCTGTTTGCATGGCCGCATTGCTGCAGACATATATTGCTCCGGATAACACTGTAGCAGGGGAGACCCCTGACCTCGTCCGTATCATAGCCTGTAAGCGCCGACAGGGCTCGGCTCATAAACACAATGCGCCTGTCTGAATCCAGAAACACGGTGCCCATGGGCATTTCATCCATGATTGCCCCAAAGGAGACCGGCGAATCGAAAAGCCCGTCCACCAGCAACGGTTCAAACGCACTGCCCTTGAAAAAGTTGCCCTTCATAACCCTTTATATTGCCTGAGTGGTTCCTTGTAAAAAAAAGAGGGCGCTGCCGCCCTCTTTTGCTTCGAAACAATACTGAACTTTTTAAGACAAAAAATCAAGTCAATTCATAATATGCTGACAAAAAATATAACAATATGAAACGCAAAGCAGGCCCGGGGATCCGCGTGTGTTATATTGCACACGCTTTGATCATGTCCGTTACTTTCTTAAACACATCCGTTAGCCTTAAAATGCCCACGATATCACCGCCGCGCGTCACCAGCAGCGACTGATGCTGGCCGACCAGCAATTGAAGCACCGCTTCATTGAGCGCAGCGTTCTCGGATACGAACTCCCCCTTTGAAGGTGTGTACATGATGTTTTTCACCCTGATGTCAGCCGCCTTCTGACAAATATTTTGCAGGGGCTTTTTCAAAAACCCGTACTGCTCAATCAGGCCGCGGATAAATGCGCCGTCCATGCCAAAACGATCGAGGCGCTTCAGCTTGTCGGCATCCCCATATTTCGGTTCAAGCGCCTTTAAAACATCCAACTGGCTGAGCTTGCCGACAATTTTGCCGCTCTTGTCATGCACCAGTATGGCCCTGTGCTGATACCGGTTCTGGTCAAAACTGCTCTGGGCCTCTTCCAGCGCCATTACGGCATCGGCCAGTGTGGCGTCTTCCGATACGGTTGCATAGTCCTCAAGCGGGATCATCAAATCCTTTACCAAAGTTGACTCCATAGCTTACCTCCATCCGGATAGGGTTCATGAAAACAGGGTTCGAATGCTCCGGTCCAGGATCACCATTGCAATACCTGCTGTTCTTTTTACTTTTACAAACATATTCAATTTGCATGCCAGCTTTTTTTCCCGACTTTATTGCAGCACTTGCACGATTGACCCGCATGCAGCGAATACCATGGGAAAGGCAGGATGCCCTATTGATGCGGCAACTTCGCCACCGGCATGTTTATTGCCGGGGGGTAAAAAATAACGTCCAACAGGAGAGCTCTTTTCGGGAAACAGGTATAATCGCCCGGCACCGCTCATCATAATAGATATACCTATAATAACCGTGCATACGACAGGTTGTCAACCAATCACGGTTATGATCGATGGAATGCCTGTAGCGCCTATATAAGGGCAGATGCGGAAAAATGCAGGGGTTGACAGAGAAGGCGGGGGAAAATACGGGGGGCGTGGCCAGACAGCCAGAGGCCCCCCGCAAAAAATGGCGCCATTAAAGGCTGCATGCTTTGATCATATCGGAAATCTTGCTGAACACATCCGTCAACCTCAAGATGCCGACAATGTCCTTGCCGTGCGTCACCAGCAGCGACTGGTGATGCCCCATCAGCAATTGGACGATCGCCTCGCTGAGTATTGCCGTATCGGCGACAAACTCACCATGGGTGGGGGTATGCATGATATCTTTCACCTTCACTTCAGCCGCACGCTGGCAGATGTCCTGTACCGGCTTTTGCATCAGGCCCAGTTCACTGACAATGTTCCGAATGTAATCGGAATCGATTAAAAACTGATCATCCAGCTCCCTGAAATCAACGACCTTGTTGTATTTTGGCGCGAGTGCTTTCAATACATCAAAATGGCTGACTTTGCCGACAATTTTTTTCGTTTTGTCATATACCAGCACCGCCCTGTGCTGGTAACGATCCGGGTCAAAAGAGCTTTGTGCTTCTTCAAGTGCGGCAACCGCCTCGGCGAGCGTGGCATCTTCCGACACCGTTGCGTAATCGTCCAAAGAAACCATTAAATCCTTAACTGCAATAGAAATCATCTCCAACCTCCATCAGGTTCGGTTTACAAAGACCGGCTCTTGTCGATTTTTTTCAATTTCTGCAGCACTGCGCCGGGCGATTCGGTTTCGACATCCTTCAGCAGCGCCTCCATCTCGCGAAGTTTTATCTTGTTCCGGTTCATGACCGTTTTTTTATACGCATCGATCAAAACCTGCTGCAGCGTTTCCACGTCACATGGCTTAGCCAGGCAGGTATGGATCTTGCCCGCGATCTCCACTTCGTCCGGGTTGAACGATCCGTGCCCGGTCAGCATGATGACTTCCATCCACGGATATTCATTTTTAAGCGCCAGCATCAGGTCCCTGCCATCCATTCCGGGCATTTTAAGGTCGACAATGGCCACATCTATTGGGTTTTCCCGCGCAACCGCAAGCGCTTTTTCCCCCCGATCGACCGCGATCACATTAAAATCCCTGAACTGCAACCGCCGCTGAAGGGCGCTCAGGAGCACTTCTTCATCGTCAACCAGCAGCACATTGATCTGTTGTTTTTTATCCAAAACCGTTTACTACCCTCCTATTTTTTCAACACTCATGGGTCATCACGGAAGAGAATAACCCATGAGCGTTTTCTGTTTTTCACTTTTTATCCGCTTTTGTCAGCGTATCGCTTATTTATGCCGGCCACGGCAAAAACCGCCAATACCCCAGGATTACCCAACCCCACATAACAAGCAGGGAAAGCAAAAGCATGATGGACCCGTGCTTGAAGAAGTCCTGCATGGTGATCAACTGTTCCCCGGTTTCATAGTCCTTGCCCAGGGCAAAAATCAGGGCATTGTTCGGCGTCCCGATGACCATGGCATGCGCGAAAGACGATGCAAAAGACGCGGACAGGCCCACCATGACCGGCGATATACCCTGAATGGTCGCCATGGGGATGACAACGGGCCCGATGGCTGCTACAGCGGCGCCATCGCTCATGAAGTTGGTCAAAATACCGACAAACGCGGATACGGCAATGCTCAGGCCCGCGCCGCTGCTGGTCATAACGGCCGGCAGAGCGGCCACGAATATGTCCGCGATCCACATGGCCGCACCGGTTACGGCCAGGCCGTATCCCATGGCGCTGGCAGCGGCATACAGGAACACAACGTCCCAGTGGATGCTGCCGATGTCCTTCCAGCGCAGAATGCCCAGGATATTCAAGGTCACCAGGGCCAGCAGCACCGGCCCACCCATGCCGAAAATACCGGAAAATGCGGACCACGCAAAAATCAAGAGCACTAGGACTACGGCGGTCTTGTATTCATCGAGCGTCATCTTGCCGATCTTGTCGGATTCGCGCTGGACCGAGGCCGACACGTTGATGTCCTTGGCCACTGCCCGGTTGCGCCCCCAGAAATAAAAGTAAAGGCCGACAATGAGTGCCATCACCGGCACGAACGGCAGGCCGTACATGACCCACTGGCCAAAGGTGACGTTAATGCCATAATCGTTAAGGTAGCCGATCATGATGACGTTCCGGCCGCCGGCCGCCGGCGAGCCAGGCCCGCCCACGTTGCAGGCGTAGTTGAGCGTCAGCATCATCATCACCACCAGGGCCTTGTCCCGGGTAATTCCGCTCACCTTGACCGAGCCCATGTAGACCATCATGAATACAGGGGCAAGAAACGCGATAATGGCGTGCTCGGACAAAAACGAGGCGCACACGGCCACCATGGGTGCGAAAATCACCGCCAGGCGCCAGAGGTTCGTTGATGGCTTCAGCAGAAGAATCCCGATGCGCCGGTCCAGGCCCGTCTTGGCGATGGCCGC
>SKZX01000332.1 GCA_007127175.1 Desulfobacterales bacterium | reverse complement strand
TTTCGAAGCGTTTTTCGAAGCCTGGAAATTGCAGATGAAAACCATCTTCAGCATCCTTGTCCGTGCGGTCAACCGTGCCAGGACGCTTGCCCCCACCCTGACACCCAGGCCTTTTCTGTCGGCTGTATCGGAGCGGTCCATTGAAAGCGGGCTTGACACCTTCGAGCCGTCGCTGGAGCGGGGAAACGCCTGGATCACGGCGTTTACCTGGGTTGAAAACATCGACAGCCTTGCCGCTGTGAAAAAACTGGTCTTTGAAGAGAAAAAATACACCATGGCCCAGCTCAAGGAAGCCCTTGACAGCAACTGGGAAGGATTTGAAGAGATGCGATTGGATTTTGTCCGCAACGCACCCAAGTGGGGCAATGACGACGACTACGTGGACGACATCATGATCCGTTGTCTGCGTGAAGCCGCCGCATTCTCAAAGGAGCTCAAGTGCCCGTCCGGGAACAACTGGCCGATCCTGCCCGAAAACGTGAGCGGCAATATCCATTATGCCAACATCGTCGGCGCGCTCCCCAACGGGCGCCGCTTAGGGGACGCGCTTTATGACGGCGGGATATCGCCTGGGCCGGGGCTGGATAAAAAAGGGCCGACGGCTGTGCTCAAATCCTGCAGCAAGATCGATCACATTACGGACGGACGGGCATTTTTGCTGAATCAGCGCTTTTCCCCCACCCAGCTTGCCGGGGAAAAGGGGTATCAGCTCTGGAAATCCTATATGCGCACCTGGGCGGACCTGGGCATCGACCATATTCAGTTTAACATGGTGGATGACAAAACCCTCAAGGCGGCCCAGAAGGACCCGGAAAAATACCAGGAGGTGATTGTCCGTGTCGCCGGCTACAGTGCCCATTTCGTCGACATCAGCAGAAAAACCCAGGACAATATCATACAGCGGACCGTTCACGGTCTCGGCTAAATCATCGCAGGGGGCAGGGCGCCGGGAAATACGCGCTTTGCCCCCTGCGCCGGTAGGACACCTCAAAGGGGAGGCAAACCGATGTCACGAAGAGACGAAAAACGCAAGGCGTATGCCGGAATTCTAACGCCCAATGTCGGCAAAAAAGACGAAACGCCCGCAAAAAGGCCGGAAAAAATTTGTGGCACCTGCACGCACTATTCTGAAAGCTCATGGTCGAGCGACGGGCGGGGTTCCTGCAGGACCCTCAAGCTCGGCTCCGACATTCACGGCCATCCGCCCATCTTTGTGACGGACGGCAGGGAAGGGTACCTGACCAAGACCTTGGCGGACGCGTCAACATGCACGTATTATGAAAAAATGAAGCTGATCGACAAGGACGGCTATGAATGCAGTGACCCGCAGTATCGACGCAGCATGCGGCAGCTGCAGGAATAGCATCCTTTATCTGTTGTCAAGCACAGCACGGGTTTCAGCCCGGCTGATGGGTAAAACAACCATACAGGGAGAAAGTTGCCATGAAATGTATCGCATGCGGACATGAAGCGCCGTTGCCGGAATTCCGCTATCTTTACAACGCACGGATCGATGCGTCCATTTCCATCCGGCAGTGTCTGAACTGCCAGGAATGGCTGGCCGTGGATGAACTCAAAGGGATATCCACACAGAAAATAACCGGGGGTGAAGCCCCATGGGGAAAGTCCGCCGGCATTGAAGGGCTTGCTGAAGAACGGGCGTGATTGTTGATATGGCCATAAGGCCCATTTCCGCGGAACACGAACTTTTCGAGAGGGCCGATGGAAAATAAAACCAATAAGCTCGTGGTACCCGAGCCGGACCCCCATTTTTTTCTGCTAGCTGATATCATCGAAAGCATGGACCGGGTCCGGCTGCTGTCGGAGCGGCATCCTGTAAACGTGCTGGTCGCCGGTAAACAGGGATCCGGCAAATCCACCCTGGTCAGGCAGTTTGCCGCACGCAACCAGAGACCCCTTGCAACCTTTCAGATCGGCATGCTTTCCGAACCCGGGCAGTTGTTCGGGGAGCACGCCCTGAAGGACGGGGAGACATTTTACCGGAAATTTCTGTTCCCGGATGCCGTTCAGACCCGGGGCTGCGTCATTCACCTGGAGGAGATCAACCGGC
Organism: Desulfobacterales bacterium; assembly: GCA_007127175.1. GTDB lineage: Bacteria > Desulfobacterota > Desulfobacteria > Desulfobacterales > Desulfosalsimonadaceae > B1SED10-16. Next base: position 2,300 of record SKZX01000332.1, on the reverse strand, counting down.
CCGAGCACCCCAAGGCCCTCAATATGCTTTTTTCGGTCCTGTCCGAGGACCGGCGCATTTACACCGATGAACTCGGCCACATCCGGGTGGCAGAGAACGTCGTGTTTTTTGCGACCCTGAACGAGGGGGACGAGTTCATCGGCACGGAAATGCTGGATGCCGCGCTCCGGGACCGTTTTTACGTGGCCATGCTGGACTACCTTCCCCGGGAGGTGGAAGCACGGGTGCTTTGCCTTAAAACCGGCATCGATGAGGCCGATGCCCTGACCATCGTCAACATCGCCAACCAGCTGCGCGGCAACTCCCGCGAGCCGGTGGTCGTCTCGACCCGCCACTCCCTCATGATCGCCGAGATGGTGGCCATCGGCGCAAGCATCGAAAAAGCCTTTGCCATGAGCCTTCAGATCGGCCCGGACCTGCTGGAATCGATGCTGCTGTCGTTTCACGTGGCAGTAAAAAAAACCGGAAGAAATCCCCATGGCCCATCCTATCACCGATATTGAAAACCATTCGCCCGAACCGGGGATATCGTCTTTCTGGCGGAAAAACACGTCCACCCGGGAACCCGTTGAGCTGGCCAACCTGCTGCGGGCCATGCAGAAGGTTGCGGGGCATCTCGGGCCCAATGCCGGCCGAATCGAGTATGAAGGCATGTCATCCGCCCCGGGTGGCGCCATTCGCATTGACCCGGAATGGGTCATGGGCCGGTACCCTGTGCCCGCAAGGCAGGTCGACAGGGTTGTCGGGCACGTGGTGCGCCAGGCCCTTCACCATATCGAATGGTCCACACTGGTATGGAAAACCCTGGAACCGGAAATGGAAAGCATGGCGCCCATGGAAAAGGTGAAGTTCCAGTGCGTGGTGAGAACCGGGGAGTCGATATTTCTCGACCGGGTTGCCGACCTTTCAATTTTCGGCCTTTATACCGCGCTCGTTCGCGACCGTGAAATCCAGCACCTCTGGCACCGCGTGCCAACCAAAAGCGCTTCACTGGACGAATTGCTTCTTGCCTGGCGGGCATCCGTATTTAAATGCAGGGCCGCCCGCAATTGCGGTCCGGAATGTGACCGGCCGGTATATGACCGGCCGGAATACGATTTGATACGCGGTGAATTGAAAGGCCTTGCCCGGGAGTTGTTCCGTGTGGCTGAACGCTCCGGGCAGGTGATCAGAAAATGCCAGGGGCGGGCAACGCTTTACACGGATGCATGGCGGAAATTGAAACCCCTCTTGACGCTTCTGCCCGTTTACAGAAAACAACTGTGCTGGTTTCCTTCCGGAAACAACCGCAGCGTGTGCAAGCCCGCTATGGCTTCGAAAACAAAACCTTCCGGGGCTGTGCCTTCGCAGCTGATGCAGGAAGTGGACACCTGTCTTGCAGCCGATGCTGTTGATATCACGCCGCTTATCCGGTCGGTCGCCGGTTTTGACAATGAGACCGTGGCGCCCATGTCCCGCTGGGACTTCAACCTGCCTTCCCGGCCGGTGATCGACAAACGAATGGTCGGCAGGTTGAAGGCGGTTTTCCGGAATTATGCGGACCGCAGAATGCTGGTCAACCGGGGCCTGTCAAGCGGGCGGATCGATCCCGGCCGGCTTTACCGGGCGCCTGTGAACGGCAGGTGCTTCAGGGAGGACCTGCGCATCCCCGACCCGGACTGGTGCATCGGGCTTCTGATCGATGCCAGCGGTTCCATGCGCGGCAGCAAATGGAAAATGGTGGAAAGCATCGTGGCCATGCTTTACAAGGCCGCTTCAGGGGACAAAAACCGCCTCCATGCCTGGGCGTATTTCGAATCCGGGGGCATTTCAATGATTTCCAAACTGTTAAAAGACGGTGTGCTGTTGTCTGTCCCGCCCTCCGGCCAGACCGCGTCCGGGCAGGCAATGATCGCAGCCGCCATGATGATGCCGAAAAACCAAAAGCGAAGGATCCTGATACACATCACGGATGGCGATTCCAATTTCGGCTGCGACGTTTCCTATGGCATCGATTATTGCCGCAGGGAAAACATTCACCTGACGACATTGGGGTGCGGCTACAAAAACAAGTCTGCCATGCAGGCGCAGTACAGCCCGGGCATTCAATTCATCGACTATTTTGAACAGCTGCCCCGGGCGCTGGAAAACCTGATCCGGGCGCTTTTTTTGTATGGAAAACGGTTTCCCGGGCTCTCAAAAAGCCGGTTTTGAGATGGCGATGAAAGGCGGCATACCCTTAAACTTGTCAGGACGATCGAAATCGAAATCGGGACGGTGTTGAAGTGGAAAGGCCGACTCCGATACCGACCCCGACCCCG
>SKZX01000294.1 GCA_007127175.1 Desulfobacterales bacterium | reverse complement strand
CCTTAAAAAACTGAGCGGCATCGGGGAGCGGATGGCCAACAAGATCATCGCCACGCTTCAGGGGAAAACCGGACGTTTCGGTGTTTTCCGGAAAGCCGCAGAGCCGGGCCATGTCGCTCCAGACACGGACCTTGAAAAGGCTTTTGCCGCCCGGGTCATTGACGTGCTGGTATTAAGGCTGGGGCACAAACCCGGGGAAGCAAGGGAAATGGTTGAACAGGCGATGAAGCGAAACCCCTCGCTTGCCGACCCGGAAACCCTCTTTGAGGAAGTTTACAGGGGCGGCCGGATCACGGGTGAAGAAATCAGATGAGCGATAACAGCATAAAATTTACAGGCCTCGGCCATACCATCGTTGACGGCGCCCGTCTGCCCATGGACAGTGAGCCGGAGATCGTGTCTTTGCGCCCGGAAAAACTCTGTCAGTACATCGGCCAGAAAAAGACCATAGAAACCCTTAAAATCGGCATTGAAGCCGCAAGGCAGAGAAATGAAATAATTGACCACGTGCTGCTTCACGGGCCGCCGGGGCTGGGAAAGACCACCTTGGCCCACATCATTTCAAACGAGATCGGGGGGAAACTGGTGGTGACCTCCGGTCCGGCCCTGGAAAAAGGCGGCGACCTGATCGGCATGCTGACCCAGCTTGAAAGCGGGGACGTCTTTTTCATCGATGAAATCCACCGTCTGTCCAGGTCGGTGGAAGAGTTGCTGTATCCGGCGATGGAGGATTTCTGCATTGATTTCGTGTTTGACAAGGGCATGCATGCCCGCAGCCACCGGTTTCGCCTGAAACAGTTCGTCCTTGTGGGTGCAACCACCCGGGTGGGGCTCCTTTCATCCCCCCTTCGCCACAGGTTCGGGATCTTCCGAAACCTTGATTTTTACACGACGGAAGAGCTTGAAACCATTATACACAGGAGTGCGGCACTCCTGAAACAGTCAATTGACAACGATGGTGCAGCTGAGCTTGCCATGCGCTCCCGCGGGACCCCCCGCATCGCCAATCGTCTGCTCAAGCGGGTGCGTGATTACGCCCTGGTGAAGTCGGACGGCCATATCGGGAGGCGGGCGGTAGAGGAAGCGCTTGAACTCGAAGGCATTGATTGTCTCGGGCTCACCCCCCTGGACCGGCAGTACCTGGATACCATCATCACCTACTACAACGGCGGCCCGGTGGGCATCGAGGCGGTGGCCGCGACCCTTCAGGAAGAAACCGACACCCTGGTGGACGTGGTTGAACCCTTTCTGCTGAAAACCGGCCTGGTTATCAGAACCTCCTCGGGACGCAAAGCCTCTCAATCCGCCTTTGCGCACATGGGGGTAGGTTGTAGGTTGTAAGTTGTAGGTTGCAAGCCGCAAGTCGAAGCCTGAATCTTGCATGGGGCCGCATCAAAAGGCCAAAAACTTCACGCATCCGTCCACCAAGTCCACCAAGTCCACCAAGTCCATTCTGTCCACCCCGTCCACCCCTCAACTATTAAGCCTTCCCAGCCCCCCCTTCCAACCCCCGCTGCCCGCACCGCCGATCCCCGGCTGTTTTTTCACCCCGCAACGAACAGGTGAAGGCAGGACTCAAAATCAATGCGCACGTTTCTGAAATTGTCGAAGGTGACATCGTTGAAATCGAGGTTGTACTTGTCCTTCAGCGCCTCAAAAATGGCCAGGTAATTGGTCAGAATCCGGTTTTTCCATTCAAAGTCGAGGCTTTCGGCCATTTTCCGGATCATTTCCGGATCTCCCTCGATTTCCATGAAGCTGCCGTAAGGCATCTGGTCCAGGCAGACCAGGACGTTTTCTGTGCGGCAGGTTTCCCGTATTTTTTCGTAGCGCTGGACCGGCCGGTATCCGATTGACCTGAGGATGCCCGACATTTCATCAAAATCGGATACCGTGACTTCACGTTCCTCATGGACCTTGCAATCTCCTGTCGGATTCGGCACTTTCCCTTTGTAGGTCAGAAGGGTCTGGTTGTTTGTTTGTCTGAGGCGCAGCAGGGCGCCGTTTTTGATCAGGCTGGCATGGTCGTCCTCGAACCGATTGTTGATCTCCAATGATTTTTCATCAAATATGGCGCCCGCGTCCAGGAGCATCTTCCGGGTATGCATCATATCCGTGAGATAAAACTTGACCTCCACTTCAAGATTTGACATATTGTCGCCTTTCATTATCGATGGCTGCGCCTGTTGATTGAGGGATACGTTTTTTTCTATCATATGAATTTAAGCGCTTTTTTCCTTGACAGCAAGAGATGATTTGGCTACATATTTCAGATTAAATTACGCACAGGAGACAGGGACTTGAAAAAATATACGAAAAGCGCCAGACAAGGTGACGTTGAACGAAAATGGTATGTTGTTGACGCCAATGATCTTGTTCTCGGAAGGCTTGCCTCGGGAGTGGCGCATCGCCTGCGGGGCAAACACAACCCGATGTTTACACCCAACGTTGACACCGGGGACTTTATCATTGTCATCAATGCCGACAAGGTGCGCCTGACCGGCCGGAAATGGACCCAGAAGACGTATTACCGCCATAGCGGCTATATCGGCGGGATAAAGGCGATAACAGCGGAAAAGCTCCTGGAGAAGCGGCCTGAAGATCTGATTCGCTTTGCCGTCAAGGGGATGCTTCCAAAAAACAGGCTTGGCTCTTCAATGTTGAAGAAGCTCAAGGTCTACACGGGCGATGAACATCCGCATGGCGCACAGCAGCCCGAAACGCTCAGCCTGCAATAAATTGCAATTAAGACTGAAAAATATTTTCATACTTGGGGGATAAATGGCAGAACATCTTTTTTATGCAACCGGAAAACGGAAGATGTCGGTCGCCAGAACATGGCTGAAGCCCGGTACCGGCGAGGTGACGATCAACAACAAGCCGGTTGATGAATATTTTGGCCTGGCATCGGCGCGGGAAATGATCATGCAGCCGTTTGCACTGACCAATACGATGGGTGAATTCGATATCAAGGTCAATGTGAAGGGCGGCGGGATTCTCGGTCAGGCGGGTGCCATCCGGCACGGCATTACCAAGGCGCTTTTCCAGTCAAATCCGGACTTCCGCGTGGTATTGAAAAAAGCGGGCCTGGTCAAGCGCGATCCGCGAACCAAAGAGCGGAAAAAATACGGCCAGCGCGGTGCACGCGCCCGTTTCCAGTTCTCCAAGCGGTAAAAAACATCTGCAGACAGTGTCTTCCTTTATAAGGGGTATGGTTCAATAAATGGACCATATCCCTTTTTTAAGCTTTTTTCTCCCCGCCCTTCAAAACTGTCAAAGCATCCCCCTCGGCACTGAGAAACGCATCAAAAGGTTTTTGGGTGGCATCTGCCTCAGCAATGGCAATGGTTTTGTTGCGCCCCTCGTTTTTCGCCTGGTAAAGTGCCTGGTCGGCTTTCCTGATCAAGTGGTCAGGGTCGACTTCGGAAAAATCGGTTATGGTCGCAACACCAAGGCTGAGCGTAACAACAGGCGATACCATCGATGCGGCATGGACGATTTTGCTGTTTTCGACGGCGCTGCGCATGTTTTCAGCGACTTTCATCGCACTTTTCAGGTCAGTGCCGGACAGGATGACGGCAAATTCCTCCCCCCCGAACCGTGCTGCCAGGTCAAGGGCTCTCCGTGTCTGGAGCTTGATATCGTCTGCGATTTTTTTCAGGCCATGGTCTCCGGCCTGGTGCCCGTAGGTGTCGTTGTATGCCTTGAAACAATCCACATCGATCAGGATCAATGACAGTGGCGTGTGTTCGCGCTTGGCCCGGTTCCACTCGCGCGAGAGGCATTCGTTGAAATGCCGGCGGTTTGCGAGGCCCGTGAGCTCATCGGAAATCGCCATGATTTTGAGCTTTTCGTGCGCCGCTTCCAGTTGCTGTTCCGCCTTTTTCCTTGCCGTAATGTCAAAAAATGAAACGATGCTGTTTTCCTGGCCCGGGGGCGTATACACTTTCATGATCACGTGCTTCAAATTTCTTGCCTTGTCCCGGAAAAGGCATTCATATTCGTTTGGCAGCGGCAGATTCAGCTTTTTTCTGCGGGCATGGTATCGACGGATTCGGAGAAGGCTTCTTTTTTCGATAAATTCGGTAAGCCGCTTGTTGTTCAAAATATCTTTTTTCAGATAACCGGTCAGCTCCTCAAATCGTGAGTTGACCATGGATATGCGCATGTTTTTTTCAACGAGTATGGTTGCTGTTCCGGTGTTTTCAAACAGGTTCCTGTAGCGGAGTCCGCTTTCCTGAAGCTTTTTCGTTAACTCCAGGAGGTGGGCGCTGTATTTCTGAAAGGCGATTTTTGATTTTCGGGCCGCTGTAATATCGACCATGGTGACAATGAGCCTTTCATGCCAGACATTCAAACCAAAACGGATGACAACAT
>SKZX01000148.1 GCA_007127175.1 Desulfobacterales bacterium | reverse complement strand
GCCCCCCCGAAAGCATTGCAATATCCATGAAGGTCTTGCCCACGCCGGTGGCAAACAGCACCGGCCCGAAAAGAACGAACAGGGCGATCAACCGGGATGTCATGTCGGTCAGAAGCCCCCAGATTCCCTCCTGCATGAGGAAAAGCTGATACAGGATCTCTTCTCCGTCAAAACCGGCATGCCCGAACATGCCGGGAATATGATGCCCGAAAAGGGCGTACCCTATAAAACCAAGCATCAATATGGGGATGGAAAGCCCCAGGGCTCTGCGGGTGCCTTCAAGCAGGCCCACAATCAGAAAAAAACCGATGGCGAGTTGATAGATTTCATAGTAGCCGGGGCTGCGAACGATGGACTCCCACTCAATCATGATGTAGAGGCACGGGGAGACGCTTATTGCAATGAACACAAGATCCAGAAGCGATGGCGAAGCGGGCGTGCCGAATATCAGCGGCTTGAGGATATGCTTATCTTCGCTGTTATAAATACTGGACCTGGATGACACCGGATATACCAGAAAGACGATGGCCAGGCCGAAACTCAATGAAATCGATCCCTGAAGAATGGGGTGCAAAGCCACTGTCAACGCAGTGTAAACCAGAAACACGCACCAGATGAAGGCCATGATTCCGACGACGATTTTCGACCAACCTTTGAGATCACGCATAAATCACCTAACCGAATTGAAAAATTGATAGCCTGAGCGTCTTCTGATTGATTGATTCTGCATGCGCCCCCGTCAGCCGGCCAGGCGAACCGCCAGAACCGGAATCAAAGAGCGTCTTAGCACTTTTCGGGCCGTTGACCCGATCATGTCTTCAATGGGTCCATGACCGTGGGTCCCCATCACGATCAGATCGTATCCACGCTCCCGGGATATCTCAAGAATCTGATCCACCGGGTTTCCCTTGACAACAAGCACTTCATCCGTAACAAAGCCACCGCCTTCATCATCACTTGAGGCGTTGTCTGAAAGAAGGGTCAGGGCTTCCTTAATCATCACATTTTCCCGCCGCTTGCCGCTCAGCGTCTCCCACGCCTCCTTCATGCGGTTCTCCCTGAGCTTGTCCATATTGTCTTTGCCGATGAACCGGGATATCCTGGCTTCCATGTCGGCGTATTCCGCTATGACATGCAGAATGGTGATGCTGGCCTGGTACCGGTTGGCCAGGCTGACCGCATAAGCGAACGCTTTCAGGGCCGAATCCGATAAATCCGTGGTATACAGAATTTTTTTAATTGATATTTCAGGGATATTCATGAATTAGAATCTCCTAGAACCCATTTCCGCCCTTTTTGTCCGGCCGTCCCATTTTTGGCCTGTTGAAACCCGGGGCAAGCAAGATATGTCGGCTCATCCCGGGCTTCATATCAGGCGGCGACAAATTGGCGCCTGGTTATTGTGAAGTAACCTCCAGGGTCGTCTCGACAAGGGAACCCTTGCTCCCCTCCACTTCCACCACATACCGGCCCGGCTTGGCGAATACGGGGATCGCCGATTCAGCCGTGAAGGAACCGGTGGCGTCCGACATCACAACATCTTGCGTGCGTGTCCCAAGGCCGATGAGTTCGCCGGGGCCAAGGGTCAGGATGATGTCAATTTCCTCCTCTGGATAAAAACCTTCCCCGGAAATGGTGATAGCCGTCCCTTTGACCCCCGAAGCGGGGGCAATCGTCACCGAGGCCGGCTCGGCCCCGGTTTTTTTCATTCCGGCACAGCCGAAAGCGAGTGCAAGGAAAAATGCCAGAATGACTGCCGCCCCTATTCTTGAAAACAAGATTCTGTTTTTCATTATGCCCTCCTTTGGCGCATGAAAACGTCAAACCATCATTGTAAACGCCGGCAAACAGATGCCGTTGATCGCTCCGTCAGGAAAATGGATCAAATCTCGGGCGGCTTCAGCTTTTCGGGAATCTGTTTCCCCAGGTCTTCATGGTAAAACTTGTATGCGCCCCTGTGAAAAGGAACCGACAGGTCGAATTCGATGGCCAGGTCGTACATGTCCACAAAACGGCCCTCATTGAGAGTGGCAAGGCTGCGAACGATATTCTGCCGTTTTTCGTAAACAGCCTTGACGATTCTGTAGGCGACATCATCCGGCACGTCCTTGTGAATAAAATCGCTGACCACATAGGCAAAGCTTACCTGGTCGTTTTTTACGGCGTTGAAAAGGCCGCCCGGAATCGTCATCATCATGCCGTGCCCCGGATACTTGGCGTTCATTTTTGCGATCATTTCCGGGGTGATCTCCAGAACGTTGATTTCCATGGTGGATTCCAGGTCCAGGATGGCGGCATCCTTGAAGCCGGCCTTCATCCACGCCACCACAACGCCGCTTTTCATGGCGTCCACACTGGCGCCAAGCCCCATCATGCGATAGTTCGGCTTGATCTCAAGGGCGTCGAGGAACAATTCGATGAGGCGGCCGGAAGTGGTCCCCGGGTTCATGGCAAAACTCACGCCTTCCAGGTCTTCTATCCGTGTAATGCCGCTGGCTTTTGTGGTGACAATATGGATCGGGGTGACATAACCGCCCCAGAGCATCCGCAGGTTGGGCAGCTGCCGGCCTTCGTAGTCGATAATGCCGCTGTAGGCGGCAAAGCCCGCAGCAGCGCACGCCGGGCCCATATGAACGGACCGGCGATTGACCCGGACAAGGTTTTCGACAAAGCCGCCGGTTTCCACCACCGTCATTTCAAGATCGGGGTAGGTCTGGTTCACCGCGGCGGCCAGGGCGACCGTATTGGCATAAAGCCCGGAGCGCGTGCTGGTGGAACCCCATTTCAGTCTCGTTTTTCTTGCTTCAGCGTAATCGACCAGGCCCATGATAAAAATAAGGGCCAGGCTCATAAGGATCATAAGCTTTTTCATGTTCGTCTCCTTGCAATCTGTTAAAGATACGATTTTCAGGAACAGCCATTCGGTGTTGCCTCCCACCCCCTTTCAACCGTTGACGACCGGTTCAGACTGATATGCGCCCGCTAATGCTTTGTGGATGGCCCCCAGCAGGTCCGCTTCGTCGACCGGCTTCAGGAAAAATGCCACGGCGCCGGCTTCCATCGCGCTGGCCTGGACAATGCTGCTTTCGTGAGCGGAGATAAAAACGATCGGAATTTTCGAGCCCGCAGCCACCAGGTGCCTGTGCAGGTCCAGCCCGTCCATGCCGGGCATTCGTACATCCAGGATCAACAGGTCCGGCGCTTCGGCCCGGTTGTCATCCAGAAACGCCCGCGCTGAACCATAGGTCGTGACATTGAAACCGGCCGACACCATTAACCGGCGCAATGCCTTGCAGACCGACGGTTCATCGTCCACGACACAAATGGTTGACGGTTTTCTGCTCATTTTTTTCAGATGCCTGACCGGCTGATCAGTTAAGCGTCCTTACCCGCACCTGAAACAGGAGGGGTGCCGATTCGCCATGGAAAACGGCGGGTGATAAAAGACTATATGTAAAAGAAAGGAATATGAAAATGGGACTTTCGGGATATTGCCATACGACTTTCGTCTTACCCGGAGATGTCGGGGATGGCCGGGCCCTTCGCTTTTTCAGCCATTCGAACCAGTTCCGCAAGGGATTCGGCCTTCATCTTGCGCATCACGCGTCCACGATGGACCTTGACAGTTTTTTCGCTCATGCCCAGATCGAAAGCAATCTGCTTGTTCAGCAGTCCTGCCACCACAAGCAGAAAGACTTCGTGCTCCCGCGGGGTCAGTGAATCCAGGCGCCTATGAAGTTCGACGCTCTCTGCATGGTCGTTTAGAAACGCTTTGCTTTTGTTAATCGCGGCATGGATGCTGTCAATCAACTGCTGGTCTTCAAAAGGTTTTTCAATAAAATCAACCGCACCGGCTTTCATGGCCCTGACGCTCATGGGTATGCTGCCATGCCCGGTAATAAAAACAATGGGGATCTGAATGCCTGATTCTTTCAATTGTTCCTGGAGCTCCATGCCGCTGATCCCGGGCATGCGGATATCCAGCACCAGGCATGCAGGCATCTGTGGCGCGCCATGATCCATGAAAGACCGTGCCGTGTCAAACGTCTCCACGTTCAAGCCGATCGACCGAATCAACCGCTTCAAGGCCCGCCGCAGAGACGCATCATCATCGATCACATAAACGGTGGCATTGTGGCGGTTCATTCAGACCTCGTTGCAAACAGGCAGCGTAAAATGAAATGTCGCCCCTTTTTCAAGGTTGTTCTCCGCCCACATGCGACCCGAATGGGCGGTAATAATTGTTCGGTTGATGGAAAGCCCCATTCCCATCCCGTCAGCCTTGGTGGTGTAGAACGGCTCGATGACCTGGTCCGGCACCTCGTGGGGCAAGCCGATGCCGTTGTCCATGATGCTTACCTGAACCATATGGTCATCGACAAGGCG
>SKZX01000390.1 GCA_007127175.1 Desulfobacterales bacterium | reverse complement strand
GGCCTTCGACCCCGTCGTTCTTCAGGGCCACCTCGACCGGGTCGAGCCCGCATTCCGCGGCCACCCGGGAGAAAACCATCGTCAGGCTGAGGGTTGCGGGGAGCTGTTCGCACCGGGTGGGCACGGCCGGCCCCTTGTTGAGCCAGACGGTTTCGATCTTTCCCTTCAGGTGCGGGATCCGGGTGTTCTCCCGCAGGTGGTTGACCGGGTTGAACACCGGCCAGATCTGGTTGGCGCACGTGGAGGTGCCTTCCACCGCAAGTATGGTGCCGTCGCTGTTGAACCCCACCTTGAACCGGTAGATGCCGTCGTCCATGGACTGGCCGTAGAAATCCTCCCGGCGGGAAAACGCGTACTTCACCGGCCTTCCAGTTTCCCGGGCCACCAGGCCCGCGCAGTACAGGGGCCCCATGTTCCACGGCACCTGAACCCACCCGCCGAAGCTCGCCCCCTGGTACAGGCAGTGCAGCTGGATCTTGTTCATGGGCACGCCGCCGTACCACGTGGACAGGTTTTTTTTCACCAGGTGGGGGCGCTGCTGCTTGACCCACAGCTCCGGGCAGTCGCCTTTCCAGCGGAACACCCCGCAGGGACGCTCCGGGCCGATCCAGGTGTGGCCGCGCCGGACGAATTCGAACTCGATCACCTTTTCGGCCGCGGCAAACCCCTTTTTCACGTCGCCCTGGGTCAAAACGTCAAACAGCCCGTTGTTCCAGTAGTTTGAGTCCGGGTACATCTCGGGGTAGGACAGGGGGGCGTTCTTGTCTTTGGCGGCCATGATGTCCAGGTTGAAGGGGCGCTCCGCCCATTCCACCTTGATCAGCCGGATGGCTTCTTCGGCGATGTCTTCGGTTTCAGCGGCAACGGCCGCGCCCATGGGCTCGCCCTCAAAATGGGCAAACCGGGACAGCGGCGGCGGGTCGCCGTAAATGCCCGTCACCTTGCCAAGGCTGGCCCGGGACGGCAGTTCGGGATGGTCGTAGCGCAGGATGTAGCGGACGCCCCGGAGCCGTTCGGCCTCGGTTGTATCCATGTGCGTGATTTCCGCGTGGGGAAAGGGCGAGTTCAGAAACCGCAGGTGGAGCATGCCGGGCAGCTGGACGTCCATGGTGTATTCCGCTTTGCCGCTGGCTTTGAGGTGCCCGTCCAGCCGGCGCGGCCCCCTTTTGCCGATATGGGTGTAGGTGTTGAGCGGAAATGGATCGGCCCGCAGGTTGTCCTGCATCTCCCGCATGGTTTGTTTTTCATTGTCCGACAGGCGTCCCATATGGGCCTCCTAAGGGTTCATTGACAGGCTTTTTGTGGCGTAATGCCGGATGTGGGCGGATCGCTGGACCAGGGCGTCATATTCGCTTCTGAAATATTTCAGGGAGTCCATCACCGGGACCGGGACTGCCTGGCCCAGACCGCACAGGGACGCCTGGCCCATGACCAGGCACAGGGCTTCCAGGACCCGGATGTCTTCCGGGCGGCCGTCCCCCCTGACAAGCCGGCTGTAAATGTCTTTCATACACGCCAGTCCGTCACGGCAGGGCGTGCACTTGCCGCAGGACTCCTCGTGCAGGAAAACAATGTTGTTGTAAACGATGTCGATGATGTCCCGGGTGGGGTCAAGCACCACGACAGCGCCGGAGCCGAGCACGGATTCCTGGGCCAGGGGCATGTCGATCTTTTCCGCGGGCACGATGTTGCCGGTGGCCCCGCCCACCTGGACCGCCTTGATGTTTTCAGCGCCCGCCAGGTCCACGACCAGTTCCTTAAGGGGCGTTCCCATGGGCAGTTCGTACACGCCGGGGTTACGGACGTCCCCGCTGACGGAAAACACCTTGGTCCCCTTGCTCCGTTCCGTGCCAACGGCGCTGAACGCCTGCGCCCCGTACGCGATGATATAAGGGACATTCATGAGTGTTTCGACGTTGTTGATGATGGTGGGGTGCTGCCAGAGCCCCTGGCTGGGCGGAAACGGCGGCTTGTAGCGCGACTCCCCGCGCAGCCCTTCCATGGAGTTCATGAGGGCGGACTCCTCGCCGCAGATGTAGGCGCCTGCGCCTTCGAACACGGTGATGTCCATGTGCGCCAGAAACCCTTTTTCCCGGCACTGGGCGATGGCAGCGGCCAGCCCGTCATACAGATAGCGGTATTCCTGCCGGAGGTAGATAAACCCCCGGGTGGCGCCGATGGCCAGACCGGCGATGCACATGCCTTCAATCAGCCCGAAGGGGTCATGAATGATGATATGCCGGTCCTTGAAGGAGCCCACTTCGCCCTCGTCCGCGTTGCAGATCAGGTATTTCTGTGCGGATCTGGCCTTTCGGGCGAGCGCCCATTTGATGCCGCAGCTGAACCCGGCGCCCCCTCTGCCGGTCAGGCCCGAGCGCTTGATTTCTTCCACGATCTGCTCGGGGGTCATCGCGTCCCGGGCCTTGGCAAACGCCGCAAACCCGCCGGCTGCAAGGTACGACGACAGGTCTTTCGGGTCCACAATGCCGCAGTTTCTTAAGACGATTCGTTTTTCGGGCATTTGACCTCCGGTGCGGGTTAATAGGCCTTCAATATTTCCGGGATGTGACCCGGTTTCAGGTTCCCGTAAAGCGTGTCATTGATGAGCATCGCGGGCGCCTGGTCGCATGCGCCGATGCAGCTCACCTGTTCGAGAAAGAACCGGCCGTCGGGGGAGGCCTCGCCCGGTTCGATGCCCAGCGCGTTTTTCAGGGCCTCGATAACCGATGGCCCCTCCTTGAGGTGGCACGGGACGCACCGGCATACCCGGATCCGGTGGGCGCCGTTTCCTTCCCTTGGAAGAAAGGCGTAAAAACTGGACACGCCGAAAACATCGCTCACAGAGATGTTGAGATCGCCGGCCACTTTTTCCATGCGCTCAGCCGATAAAGCGCCGTGGGCGGCCAGTTCCTGCTTGAGCAGCGGGAGCAGCCGCGCGCGGCCGGGTTCGGTTTTGGGGACGGGTTTTCCTGCAGTCGATTTTGATGCAGCGATGATGTGAGGCGCTAACCCATCGGCCGCGCTCAGGGCGCCGGTGGGGCAGTGTTCGATGCAGGCCCCGCAGTGTTCGCATTCGGCGGCGGTCAAAGCGCCGTCGCAGCCGGAAATGATCTTGGTTTCAAACCCCCGGTAGCCGATGCCCAAAACGCTTTTCCCGGCGATTTCATTGCACGCAACAATACACCGGCGGCACATGATGCACTTGGAAAGGTCTCGAAGGACATAGGGGTTTTCTGCCTCAACCGGGTAGGACCGCGGGTGTGGAATGCCAAACAAAGGCGCGCCGGCTTCGCAGTCCGAGGCCAGGTTGTGCAGTCTGCAGGCATCGGCATTGGGGTCGTTGACGCATTCGCCGGTGTGGGCGGACAGCATGAGCTCAATGACCCCCCTTCGCACGGCCATCACTTTCGGCGTCCGGGTGCGTATCACCATGCCGTCTTCAATGGGCGTATGGCATGCGCCAACGAGGGTCCGCGCCCCTTGGACTTCCACAACGCAGACCCGGCACACGCCCGTGGGGAGATGGCCTTGGATATGGCAGAGGGTCGGGATTTCGATGCCGGCCTGGCGGGCGGCATCCAGGATGGTCATTTCCTTGCGGAACCGGACCGTCCGGCCGTCAATCACCGCTTTTCTGGAAAACAGGGTGAGCATTGGCAACCTTCATGTTGTGTGATCGCCGGGGGGATATTTGTCTTCTGTCATTTCTCACACAAATTGCCGGCAACCGCAACTACAATTTTTCACTACAATTTTTGATGAACCGTAGAAAAACGTTTTCAGACGGATTTTTAAAAAGATCAAGATCCAGGCGCGAACGATTTTTGAAGAATTGAGGGTACTTAAGCGTACGTGAGATGCATCAAAGATTGCTCGCAACGCAGATATTGGGCGTTTTGCGGAGTCGTTTTTTTTCAGGCTTAAAAACGTGCCGGGCAATCTGTCGCCATACCGTTGAAGGCGCGTCAGGTGGGCATTATGACATCCCGGCGAGATCCGGAAACCGGGCGATCATATACAGGGGAATATTGATCAGGCGGCCGTCTTTTTTCAGGTTCAACCGGGTTGTTCGCGCAAGGACAGGCGGGTTATACTTGTTGGCATAAGAAAGCAGGCTTTTGCTTTTTGGATTTATACCAGCCTTGACCTCCAGGGGTATGATCCTGTTTCCGGATTCACATACGAAATCAACTTCGGCCGTACCGGCGCTTTGCCAGTAATACAGGCCCATATCGTGGGACGCCCTCAGTTGTGCAGCCACGAAGCTTTCAACCAGCGCGCCTTCGAATTCCCTGAAAGCCCTGTCTCCGGTGACCATGGATGCAGGATCGATTCTGGCCATTGCGCCGAGCAGGCCGACATCCAGGGCATATATTTTAAAAATATTG
>SKZX01000205.1 GCA_007127175.1 Desulfobacterales bacterium | reverse complement strand
TATTTCGTCGGGTTTGGGCAGGTCCTTTATGTCCTTGAGGTCGAAGGTTTCGAGGAATTTTTTCGTGGTGCCGTATACCAGCGGCCGGCCCGGAACGTCGCGGCGGCCGAGCACCCGGATCAGTTTTTTTTCCTGGAGGAACCGGAGGGTGTTGCCGGAGTTCACCCCCCGGATATGCTCGACTTCACTTCGGAGAACCGGCTGCCGGTAAGCCACGATGGCGAGGGTTTCCATGGCGGCCCGGCTGAGCCTCACCGGCGCGGGATCCTTTAGCTTGTGTATATATTGCTTGTATTCCGGGCGGGTCCTGAGCTGGTATCCACCCGCCACTTCATGCACAAATATCGGTCCTTCGCGGGCCTCATAGTCGGATGCCAGATCATTTATGGCGCGGCGGATGTCGGCGGCGGGAATGTCTGCCAGCACGGTTTTTATTTGATCCACGGTCAGGGGGCCGTCGGATACGAAAAGGAGGCTTTCAATGATGTTTTTGGTTGTTTCCATGGGCCGCTATAATGCGTAGAGCGTGAAATCTCCATTTCTCTTGTTTTCGGATATCTGCACAAGGTGGAGGCGCGCGATTTCCAGGATCGCCAGAAATGAGACCACCAGTTCGTTCCGGTCCGTTTCTCCGGACAGCAGTTCCAGGAAGGTGATGGTGCCCTTTTCTTCCAGAAGGTTCAGAATTTCGGTCATCCTGTCCCTTACCGATATCCGTTCCGGGGTGATTTCGTAGGTCAGCGCGGGCGATGCCCGTTCGATCAGTTCGAGCCACGTTCTGGCCAGTTCGAACACGTCGGCCGCAACCGGCCTTTCCGCCGAGGAGGGGCCCCGGTCCTGGTCTGCCGGCCGGCAGACAAACACGTCCTCATCCAGGATGTCCCGCCGGGAAAGCATGTCCGCGGCGGCCTTCATCCGGATATACTCTATCAGTGGGCCGGCAATGGCGTCCCTTGGGTCTTCATCCCCGTCTTCCGCTGGTTTCGGGTCCGGCAGAAGGGTTTTTGACTTGATATGCGCGAGTGTGGCGGCCATGACCAGGAAATCGGCCGCGACATTGATGTTCATCGCCTTCATCCACTCGATATATGCCAGGAACCGCTCCGTGATAAAGGCAATGGGAATATCGTAGATATCGAGTTCGTTTTTCCGGATCAAATGAACCAGAAGGTCCATCGGCCCTTCAAACACATGGGCAAGTTTGACCTGGTAGGCATCTTCGGAAAATGTTTCTGCCGGCATAGGCTATGATTGATCGTTTTCAGATTTTTAAGGCTTCCCTGACGCGCGCCATGGTTGTTTCGGCTTCTATTGAAGCTTTTTTGTTCCCATTTTCGATAATATCGAGCACCATGCCCCTGTTTTGCCGGAAATACTGGATTTTTTCCCGGATCGGCGCCAGATAGCCAACCAGGTAATCGGCCATTTTCTTTTTGCATTCAACGCATCCGATTTCAGCCTTGCGGCAGGCGGCATCGATTTCAGCGACCGTTCCGGCCGGCGAGTAAAACCGATGAAAGGTGAACACGTTGCAAACGTCCGGGTCTCCGGGATCGGTTTTCCGGATGCGCTGGGGGTCGGTGATCATTTGGGCGGTTTTCTTCCGGATGTCTTCGGGCGATTCAGACAGGAATATGGCATTGTTGTAACTTTTGCTCATTTTCCGCCGGTCCAGGCCCAGGATCTTGCTGGTCTCCGTAAGAATGGTTTCAGGCTCCGGGAAGACCTTCCCGTACAGGTAGTTGAAGCGCCGGGCGATTTCCCGGGTGATCTCGATGTGGGGGGCCTGGTCGATTCCCACAGGGACCCCGTTCGCCCTGTAGATAATGATGTCCGCCGCCTGGAGAACAGGATACCCGAGGAACCCGAAGGTCGACAGGTCCTTGTTGTTGAGGGCCTCGATCTGTTCCTTGTAGGTGGGGTTGCGCTCCAGCCAGGGAACCGGTGTGATCATGGCCAGCAGCAGAAACAGCTCGGCGTGGGCCTTGACTGCGGATTGAACGAAAAGGGTGCTTTTTTCCGGGTTCAAACCCGCACCCAGCCAGTCGGTCATCATATCCTGCGAGAAACCCGCAATATTGCCCGGGTCCTCGTAGTCGGAGGTCAGGGCATGCCAGTCCGCGATAAAAAAGAAGCAGTCGTAATCATCTTGCATATTGATCCAGTTGGCCAGTGCACCGTGCAGGTTGCCCAGGTGAAGGGCGCCGGTGGGGCGCATGCCGCTTACGATCCGTTTTTTTTCAGCCATGGGTTGTTTCTCCGGGATTGGACATTTCAGGGCGATGCGACCGGGGGTTGTGTCATCGCCCGATAAGAAAATTGAATATGGGGGCCACGATATTCCGAATCAGAAAGCCCAGGGCGCCGCTCATGAGCAGCACGATGAGTATGATGATACCGTATTGACCTACTTTTTCGTATGCTTGCCTGGCTTCCGGGGGCAGCAGCACGGCAAGGACTTTGCTGCCGTCCAGGGGGGGGATGGGGATCAGGTTGAAGACCGCCAGGACAATGCTGATCAGGGTAAAGGCATACAGCAGCTGGGCCACAACCATCAGAGCCGGCCCCATTCCCGTATGCTGCGATATTAAAATAACCGCCTGGTAGGCAAGGCCGCTGATGACGGCGCACAGAAAGTTTACAGCCACCCCGGCAATGGAGACCACAAATGTCCCCAGTTCGGGATTGCGCAGGTTGTAGAAATTGACCGGCACGGGCTTGGCATAGCCGAACAATACCGGTGATCCGGTAAGCACCAGCAGCGCCGGAAGCAGAACGGATCCGAAAGGGTCCAGGTGACGGATCGGGTTGAGGGACAGCCTGCCCGCCCTTTTCGCGGTAGGGTCCCCGAACCTGAGTGCTGCATATCCGTGGGCCACCTCGTGAAGCGTGACCGCAAACAGCAGGGGGATGATCATTATGATGAAACGAAGTATGATATCAGGTGTCGGCATATTTTTTAATGTATTTGATTTCGTCCTCGCGGGAGTTGATGCGCCCGTCCAGTTTTTCGGCCAGAAGCGCCCTGAAAATTTTCCCGTAAAGGGGTGACGGCGCCAATCCCAGTTTTTTAATGTCCTTTCCTGTAACCGATACGCGAACGTATTGCAAGTCCGTTACAAAAAGAGAGATCGCTTTTTTGATTTTTTCCTGTCCGGTCACCGCCATCATGAACAGCAGCATCTCCGTGCGAAAGCCTTTGAGCTGCCGGTAGAGCTCGCTGTTTTTAATGGACGGCTTGCGCGCCAGTATGTTCATGCATTCTTCGGCCCGGGCCCGATCTTCTATCAGCAGCTTCCGGTACCGGGGGGGAAGTTCGAATCGTGCGCACAGATCCGCGGCCGCTGCCCTGTCCGTATGCCGGATGAGTATCATGAAGTAAATGCTCCATTTCATGTAATGCGTTTCAATATACAGCAGGTCATACCAGGATATGACCTGTTTTGCGGTCGTCAGCCAGGCGGTGAGCTTCTTGTCAAGGGTAATCGAAGGGTCGATCACCCGTAAAAGATTAAATTCCCGGAGCCGCAAGAGCGCAGAAACCGGGTTTTCCTCTTTGAGCAGGTGGGTGATTTCCGAAAAAACGCGCCGGCCTGAGAGCTGCTTGAAAAAATCCATTTTGACGGCGTTTTCAATCAGACCCGCAGTCAGCTTGCCGATGGTGAAGCCGAAGCGCTGCTCAAACCGGACGGCGCGGAAAGCCCGGGTGGGGTCCTCCACAAAGCTCAGGTTGTGAAGAATACGGATGACGCCTTCCTTGAGATCCCGGCGGCCGCCGAAAAAATCGATAAGCTGCCCGAATCTCAAAGCATTCAGGCATATGGCCAGGGTATTGATGGTAAAATCGCGCCGGTACAGGTCAAGCTTTATAGAGCTCATTTCAACGATGGGAAGGGCTGCCGGTGACTGGTAATATTCCATGCGCGAGGATGCGACGTCGATTTTGAACCCGTCCGGAAAGATGATGACTGCGGTGCCGAATTTCGCATAGGCATTTATGCGCAAGCCCTTTTTCCGGGCAAAGGCTTCCGCAAAGGCGATGCCGTTTCCCTCGATGACGATGTCGATATCTTCATTGTGCCGGTATAAAAAAAGGTCCCGCACAAAGCCGCCCACCACGTATGCCGTGAAGCCCATTTCCTCGGCAATCTCCCCGATATCGCGAAGCATGTCCATGATGGCGCCCGAAAGCCGTTCTTTCATAAAACCATGAACTTTCTTGGTTTTCGGGTGATCCATGGTCAGCACGGATTGGTCCTGCTGGGGTGTTTTCCCCCTGGCATCCTGAATAAGCGAGTTTAGCAGGTCCGTCCGGGTAATGGCCCCGACGATCTGCTTGTCCTGAATGACCGGCAGGATCCGCTGGTTGTTGCCGATAATTTTATCCTGGAT
>SKZX01000174.1 GCA_007127175.1 Desulfobacterales bacterium | reverse complement strand
GGCCATGACATCGAGGATCTGCGCAAATCCGGTGATTTCACGCTGATTCTGTCCTATCTGCTGACCGGAAAGGGGTTGAATTATGCGGGCAGGCCTAAGGGGCAGATCCTGTTTCACCGGTACCCGGACGCCCCCCGGACGGCGTTTGAAGAGCACCTGGTGGAAGCGGCCGAATACGCGGCCGATGCTGAAGGCCGGGCCCGCCTTCATTTCACTGTTTCCCCGGAGCATGAAAGCGGTTTTCGAAGCATTATGGAAAAAGCGGCCCCCCATTATGCAAAAAAATACAATGTTGATTTCGATTGCCGGTTTTCCCACCAGCACCCGGGCACGGACACCATTGCCGTGGACATGGAAAACAGGCCCTTCAGGGATAAAAAGGGGAACCTGGTCTTCCGGCCGGGGGGGCACGGCGCCCTGGTCGCCAACCTCAACGGCCTGGAAGGCGATATTGTCTTTATCAAAAACATTGACAACGTCGTGCCGGACACCCTCAAGCCGGAGACGGTCCTGTGGAAAAAGGTTCTTGCCGGAATGCTTTTGACCATTGAACAGGAGATCGGCAGAAAACGAGAGATCCTCCGCAATGCGGGGTGCGGTGAAAAAGAGATTGCAGCGGTGCGCCGGTTTGTTGAAACAGAGCTGAGTGTTGCCCTCCCTGAACGGATCGCAGGCGGCAGTCGTGAAGACGTTCGGCGCTTTCTGGCGGACCGGCTGGACCGGCCCCTCAGGGTGTGCGGCATGGTGCCAAGCGCCGGTGAGCCCGGCGGCGGGCCTTTCTGGGTGAAATCGGCCGACGGCAGCCTTTCGGTTCAGATCGTGGAAAGCGCCCAGATCGATCCGGAATCGGCCACAGGCCAGCAGATGCTGAAGCGGTTGACGCATTTCAACCCTGTGGATATCGTGTGCCGGCTGCGAAACGATAAGGGCGAGCCCTATGACCTGGCGCGGTTTGTCGATGCGACGGCGGTTTTTATATCCCAAAAATCAAAAGACGGGCGGGACCTGAAAGCCCTGGAGCACCCCGGCCTGTGGAACGGGGCCATGGCTGGCTGGAACACGGTTTTTGTCGAAGTGCCCCTGATTACGTTCAACCCGGTCAAGACGGTAAACGATTTGCTGCGGGAGACGCATCAGGGGTAGCCTGGCCGCTTTCAATAAGGCAGACGAAAGGTAATTGATATGAAAAGGAAAGGGGCAGGACACATGAACCAAACGGATGAAAAATCGACCCTTCGCCGTCTTTTGGACGCCCGCTATGTCGGTGTGCTGGCAACGAGCAAAGCGGATTGGCCCTATGCCAACCTGGTGGCATTTGCGGTGCCCGACAACATTTCTGAAATGATTTTTGCCACGCCCCGCCAAACCCGGAAGTATGAGAACCTGTCTGCCAACCCGAAAGTATCCATGCTCATTGACGACCGTTCCAATGATATCGAAGATTTAAAAGAAGCGGTCGCGGCCACGGCCATCGGGAAAGCCGTTGAAGTCGAAGGGCCCGAGCGCGATCGATGCCTGGCCATTTATACGGCAAGGCACCCGCACCTCCATGATTTCGCGCATTCGGCGACTACCGCCGTTTTTCGGATAACCGTTGAAAAGTATATCATGGTCAGCCGCTTCCAGAATGTTGTCGAGATTACGGCATGAGCGATTCTTGTGCAAGGCGTTGATTCAACGTCTTTGAACGACTTCCTATCCATGTTTTTTAACGGTCATGCGATTCAAATATTTTTCTGCGCTGGCGGATCCACACCTGCATAGCCTCCGGCGTCATCACCCCGGCCTTTCCGTAATCTGATTCCCCTGCATCTGCCAGTTCCGGCGGCAGGTGGTCAATGATCAATTCCAGGTCCCGGAAATCATGAACTTCCTCGTCAATGACCCTCGCCATCTCACGGCTTTCAGGCGTGTTGAGCAGGTTGTGTTTGCGCAGGGATTTCAATAAACCCAACAGCAGCGTTTCCCAGGTGGTCATCGGCTGCTGCTTGGCAGTGGCCGATTCAGTCGCAGAATCAATAAAGGCAAACGGGGTCTGCACGAACGGTTCCCCACGGGCAATAAAGGCCGCAATCCAATCGGTATCAAAAGAAAAATCGAATACCGTGGGGTCAGCCATTATCTTTTTGAGCAATTCGCTTTCATATAATTTGAAGGCAGCCTGTGTATCCAGAATGCCACGGGAAAAAATGGCTTGCCCGATCATGCGCTGCATGTGGCGCAGGTTTTTGATGCCAATTCCCCATCGGGCCCCGTCTTTGACCAGGACCGAGTCCGGGTGCTTGCGGTCCCCCAGCACAACGTTGATGCCGTCCTGCATAAAGGGCCGCAGCAGCAGGCCAATTTGCCCCAGGTGGACCGAATTGTCCGCATCGGTATAAATGACCGCGTCAGCGCCGTCCGCAATGGCTTGGCTGCAGCCCAGAATAATCGATCCGGCCTTGCGGGAATCGTCTGCCGAGGCAAGCCGGCGCAGCGGGCCAAGGGCTCCCGGCACATGTTCTGCGAGAAAAAGAACCTTGATATTATGGCGTTGCCCAAGTTCTCCGGCAATTTCCCGGGCGAGTTCGCCGCTGCGATACGGACAGCCGTCATCAACGGGATAAAGCGTCCAATCCAGGCGGGTTCCCTTGCTGACCCATTCCAGTTGGCGTATTTTGGTTCGAAGAGAATCTTCCCCGTGGGGGTTGGAAGCGCTTTTTGGCCGCAGGCGGTTTTGCTCCCCCCACATTGCAAAGACGACGCCCACTTTTACGGGCCGTCCATGATGCAGCAGAAACCTTCGGGACGCCGCCAGCTTGGCTGCGATTCTGAACTCAAGGGGTGTACCGGGTCTGCGCGCCCTGTCCTGGATTTCACCGGTAGCAATATTTCTATCGGCGATCAGCGCATCGGCCAGGCAAAGCAAACGCGCCTGGTGGGACGGCTCGGTCAAATCAAATCCGTCCTTGGCATTGGATATCAGAGATTCGAAAGAATTAATGGAAAACCCCCCTTTTTTGTCTGCATGGTTTGGCTGCTGTTGAACCGTGTGTCACGTCTGCAAACGGTTGCTTGTCTTTGGATCCTGCGGCGCAAGGGCCTGTGCCCGAACGGACCTTAAAAAGAAATAATGCCTCAACGGAAAATCGGCGTCAAGCAGCGAAAGGTTTTAAACCGGTAATGCGGTTTAATAACACAGCAAGTGATAAAAATCCAAGGCAAGAGCTTCGACCCGCAGACTGGAAGGTTGGCTCCTGGAGGCAATGCAAATCCGACCCCGAAAGGCTGAACCCCCTTTTGGTATGACTGCTCTAATATAAAATGATCAATTTCAACCGGGTGGCGCCGGGGATTGCCCGCGGCAACAATTGCAGGGGGTTGCTGATAGCTCCTGGCGAAGCGCGGGCAAGCGCCCTGTGGCCCCGCTGTTTATAAGTGCCCGAACGAAAATCAGGATTTTTTGTCAAGGTCAAGGAAGGCGAAAATTTTAACCGCAGGAATACTCGTCGTATTTTGAGGATTAAAATTTGAGCCTGACGCAGAGATTGACAAAAAAGACGATTTTCGTTCAGGCACTTCACAGGGCGCGTCCAAGCAAGCCATGGAGATATCAGCGTTCTCCTGCAGTTGCAAGGGAAACACCCGGTGCCACCCGGTTGAAATTGTCCTTATTTTGTCACTGGTTTTTTTCTCTTGGCGTTTGCCCCTTGTCCCCAAGCCTGCCCGCGAGAAAAAAGCTTGTTATTGCAATCATATAGGCCGCGACAAAAAAATACAGGGTCACATTGTAGCTGCCGAGATAATCATAGGCCAGGCCATTGATATAGGTCCCCATGGCGCCCCCCAGGGAATTGGCGATCCAGATGGCCCCCAGGATCACGCCAAAGGACAGAAGCCCCCAGAACCGCCCGACGGCCAGGGGCATGAGAACGATGACCCCGCCCATGGAAAACCCGAAGACAACCGTGAAGAGCCACAGGACAACAGGCATATCAACGTGAAGCAGCATCAGCACGGCTGCGGCCTGGAGCCCGAAGCAGAGCAGAACCACGTACCTGAAGGGCCATATGTCCGATATCCGCCCGAAGTAAAGTTTCCCTAACCCGCCGATGCCTGCGGTCAGGCCAAGGGCGGCGGCCGCCGTCTGTTGGGAGGTTCCCCGGATATCCATGAGCATGGGCACCTGGTGCTGGAGAATGCCCATTTGTGCGAAAGGCGCAAAAAAAAAGGCCGCGAAAACAAACCAGAACGCCCGGGAGCGCAGCACCTCGCCTGCAGCCTGCCCCCGGCCATCGGGTTCCGGGGAAGGGCTTACCGTTTCCGATGCATCCTCTTGCTCTTCTGGTATTCCGTCAGGCGTCAGACCCATTTCCCCGGGGCTGTCTTTTATGACAAAGTAAACCACCGGCAGGGCGAT
>SKZX01000362.1 GCA_007127175.1 Desulfobacterales bacterium | reverse complement strand
TCGATCAACCGGTCACGGACCCGGGAAAGGAACTGGCCGGCGGCATCAAAAACATGACCATCGGCATCCCGCGGGAATACATGGAAACGGAAGGCATCGACTCGGAGGTACAGGCGGGCGTCCTTAAGGCCATAGACGTCATGAAAGACGCCGGCGCCAACTGCAGGGACATTTCCCTGCCCCATACCCCCCATGCGGTGGCCGCCTATTACCTGATCGCGCCGGCCGAGGCCAGCTCCAACCTCGCCCGCTATGACGGGGTGAAATACGGATTCAGGGATCGCACGGCCAAAGGCGGCATCCGGGACATGTACACCACCACCCGCTCCGCCGGTTTCGGCCCGGAGGTCCAGCGCCGCATCCTTTTGGGCACCTATGCCCTGTCTTCCGGATACTACGATGCCTATTACAAGAAGGCATCCCAGATCCGAACCCTGATCCGGCAGGATTTCGAGGCGGCTTTCAAGACCTGCGATGTGATTGTCAGCCCCGTAGCACCGACGGCCGCCTTTGCCATCGGCGAAAAAACAGAAGACCCATTGCAAATGTATTTATCCGATATATTTACACTTTCTGCAAATTTGGCGGGCATTCCCGGCATATCCGTGCCCTGCGGTTTCACTGCGGCTGGGCTTCCTGTCGGGCTTCAACTCATGGGTAATTATTTTGAGGAAGGGGCCATTCTGAAGGCCGCCTATGCCTATGAACAGGCTTCGGGGGTGCACCTGAAAAAACCGGGGATCTGAAATTTGACGGCTTCGTAAAAAGCTCAATATCTGCGTTGCGCGGAATTTTTGAAGAATCTCACGTACACATAAGTACTATCAATTCTTCAAAAATTGCTCGCGCCTTGATCTTGACCTTTTTTCAAAGCCGTCTGAAAGCGACTTTTATGGGTTCATCAATTTTTTTACAACAAACAAAGCACTTCAAGACTTCAAGGAGGATCGCATGTCCGTCCAGCCCAAGAAGGAAGACCTGAAAAAAGCGGTGAAATGGATCGGGGAAACCCGGAAATATGAGCCGGATAAGCCCAACCACAAGCTGGTGGAGGAAGCCGCCGTAAAGTTCAACCTGTCTCCCATGGACACGGAGTTCCTGTACCGCTGCCTGCGGGGGGAAGCCGATATCGATTAACAGGAGCCGCCGTGCCAAGCGTCCGCATCCTCCCGGAAATTCTTTCCAACAAAATCGCCGCCGGCGAAGTGGTCGAGCGGCCGGCATCCGTGGTGAAAGAACTTCTGGAAAACGCCATTGATGCGGGAAGCGACCGGATCACCATCGATATCGACCAGGGGGGGCGGTCCATGATCCGCGTCTCGGACAACGGTTACGGCATGGGTCATGACGATGCGCTTTTGGCCATCGAACGCTACGCCACGAGCAAAATCACCGCTGAATCCGACCTTTTCGATATCCGGAGTTTGGGGTTCAGGGGTGAGGCCCTGCCCAGCATCGCTGCGGTATCGCGTTTTACCATGATCACCCGCGATGACAAATCTGATACGGCAACCGAGATCCGGGTGGAAGGCGGCAAAATCCGGTCGGTGAACCCCGTCGGCGCACCCCGGGGCACCATGATCACCGTCCGGCAGCTCTTTTTCAACACGCCTGCACGCCGCAAGTTCATGAAAACCGTTTCCACGGAATTCGGCCATATCGCCGACATCGTTTCCTGCATCGCCCTTTCCCGCCCGGAAATCCGGTTCCACCTGACCCACAATGGAAAAACCGTCCGGCAGTGGCATGACGTACGCAATGCCTATGCACGGGTTTCCGACGTCATGGGGGAAAATGCCGGCTTATTTTACCCGGTTTCAGGAAATACGGAAGCGGCATTGCTCTCCGGGTGGGTGTGCGACCCGTCTGCAACCCGCAGCAACGCGGCTAAAACCTACACGTTCGTCAACGGCCGGTTCATCCGCGACCGGGGGTTGCAGTACGCCGTGATGGAAGGCTATCGCGGACACCTCATGAAAGGGCGCTTCCCTTTGGCCGTGTTGTACCTGACCATACCGGCCCCCGATGTGGACGTGAACGTCCATCCCACCAAACATGAAGTGCGGTTTTCCCGGCAGCGGGAAGTGTATGCGACGGTTTCCGCTGCGGTCTCACAATCCCTGTTTCAGAAAAAAAACGAAAAGTGCCCGGAACCGGAATCAAAAGAGGGGTTTACGCAAAGGGCATTCCAGGTGGCGGAGACCGTGCCGGTGTTTGGCGCCGGCGAATGGCAACAACAAGCGTTCCCTGCGGACATCCCGGAAAACAAGGCCGCAGCAAACAGCGGCAAACATGAAAACCGCCTCAGCAATGTGCCCGCTGCCCCGGAGCCCCGGCAAGCCGCGCTTTTCAGCCAGGAAACCCTTGGCACGGCAGCCGTCATCGGCCAGTTCAACAACACCTATATCCTCTGCGAAAAGGGGGATGAACTGCTGCTGATCGACCAGCACGCCGCACACGAGCGCATCATCTACGAGCACCTGCGCAGCCTTGCCCGAACGGAAAAGGCTGTGCCGGTCCAACGGCTGCTGTTGCCCGAAACCGTTGAACTCGGCTTCAGGGAAAGCGCCGCACTGGAGCAGGTGCTCCCGGAGTTGAACCGCGCCGGTCTTGAAATCGATCATTTCGGCGCCAATACCTTTATTATCAAGGCCGTGCCGGACATCCTGAAAGACGCGCAGGTACCGTCGCTTATCGCGGAAATCGGAGAAACCGTGGATTTTTCAGGGCACAGCCAGGGCATCGCGCCGGCCATTGACGCATGCATCCTCCTCATGGCCTGCCACGGGGCCATCCGGGCAAACCAGGCCCTGACCCGGGCCCAGATGCAGGCGATCGTCGAACAGCTCCAAGCCTGTGAAAACCCCTACACCTGCCCCCACGGCAGACCCACCATGATCACCTGGCATGCGGACCTGCTCGAAAAGCGGTTCAAACGGACGTCATAGGCAGCAGGGGAAAAGTGGGTACCTGCTGTCGGGACTTCCAGGACCGCGCCGTCGCCCTGGCGGCTGCCGCCGCGCCCCCCGCCTCGCCGGCCTTCGCCCCGGCCGTCCCCGCGCTCGTCAATGCCGGATTTTTCACGGTAATGGGACTGAATGGCGTCGTGGACATCGGGCAGGAAACTGAATGGCGGCAGAATCAACGCCGCCCCGACCAGCAGGAGAACCGCTATCACCACGGAAAGCGCCAGTTCCGGGGCCATGGAGAGGATGCGGGCGGCCTTTGGCTTGCAATAAGACACAAACGTCTTCCAGTTATAGACCAGAAGATGGATCAACGTCAGAATCAGAAATGCCAGGGCCGCGGTCATGTGTATGGATTCCCACCGGTCCTTTGCAAGGCCCAGCATGCGCCATCCGATTTCCTCCGCTACCCGGCACTGGGGGGCCACATACAGGCAGATCCCGGACACCGCCAGCATGACAAAGCTGAACGTGAGCAACAGGGAGACAAAGCGTCTTATGGAGATGTATTCTCTGTTTTTCATGGTGTCCTCCATTACTGATGGGCCGTAAAAAGTCGAGATCAGACGACTTTTTGCAAAGTCGTCATTACTGGCATATACCAATAATCTGACCCTGCTGCTTCACCCTGTCAAGGGTGAAATCCGTAAAAATCACCGGCAGCCTACAGCCTACAGCTTCCGCTTCAACAGCTCATTGACCATGCCGGGGTTGGCTTTGCCCCCGGTCTCCTTCATGACCTGGCCCACAAAAAAACCAAGGAGCTTCTTGTTTCCCCCCCGGTATTTTTCAACCTCCCCGGGGTGCTCCGCAATGATCCGGTCAATTAAGGGTTCAATGGCGGAAGCATCACTGACCTGCACCAGCCCTTTTTCCGCCACGATATCATCGGGCGGTCGGCCCGTTTCGGCCATTTCCGAAAAAACGGTCTTGGCGATCTTGCCGCTGATCACGCCCTCTTCCATCAGGGTGATCAGCCGGGCCAGGTCTTGGGCCGACACCGGCGATTCCTCGATGGTTTTCCCGTTGGCGTTGAGCAGGGCGGTCAGCTCCACCATGATCCAGTTGCTGGCGGTTTTCGGGTTTTTAACGCGGCCTGCGCAGGTTTCAAAATAATCGGCCACATCCCGGCCGGCCGTCAGCAGCTCGGCGTCGTATTCCGGCAGGCTGTACTGCGACACGAAACGGGCCTTTTTCTGGTCGGGCAGCTCGGGCAGTCGCTTTCTGAGGGTGTCCACCATTTCTTTATCAACCCGCAGGGGGACCAGGTCCGGATCGGGGAAATACCGGTAATCATGGGCTTCCTCCTTGCCGCGCATGGAAACGGCCCGGTTGTTGTTCACATCCCACAGCAGGGTTTCCTGGATGATCTTTTCACCGTCCATTATCGCTTCCACCTGCCTTTTGATCTCGTAGGCAAGGGCTTTTTCCACAAAC
>SKZX01000156.1 GCA_007127175.1 Desulfobacterales bacterium | reverse complement strand
AAAAGTCGCGTTCCGACGAATTTGAGGTCCGCCATGGTGTGACAAGATCAAGGCGCGGGCAATTTTTACAGAAACTCAGTAAAAGGAATGGATGATGGCACAGGAAATTGCAGACCGGCGGGATATCGACTTTGTTATCTGGGAGCAGATGAACGGGGAGGAAATCCTGAAATATGACTATTACAAGGCGTTCAACAGGAAAACCTCCGAGATGATCATCACGGAGGCACGGAAGATTGCGATCAGGGAAATGCTTCCGACGCTCCAGGAAGGCGACACCCAGGGAGTGCGCTTTGAAAACGGCATGGTGAAAGTGCCGGACTGTTTCCACCGCGTTCACAAGCTGCTTTTGGAAGGCGATTGGGGAAACCTGCAGGAGCCCGTGGAGATGCACGGGCAGGGCGCGCCGCCGTTTGCGGCCTCCGCTGCGATTGAATATTTCATGGGCGGCAACTGGGCGCTTTATTCCTATGCGGCCATGGGAAACGGCACCGCGGAAATGATCGACAAGTACGGGACGCCGGAACAGAAGGAAAAATACATTCAAAAGCTTGTTGCTGGGAAGTGGGGCGGCACCATGCTGCTGACGGAATCGCAGGCGGGTTCGGACGTGGGGGCGCTTGAAACAACGGCCGTAAAAAACGAGGACGGAACCTACTCACTTTCCGGCAACAAGATTTTTATTACCAACGGGGAGCATGACCTGTGTGAAAACATCATCCACCCGGTGCTGGCCCGCATTGAAGGGGACCCGCCCGGGACCAAGGGCATCTCCATATTCATCGTCCCCAAGTACCTGGTCAATGATGATGGCTCCCTGGGGGAGCGAAACGACATCGTCTGTACCGGCACCGAGGAAAAACACGGCATCCATGCCAGCGCCACCTGTTCCATGGCGTTGGGGTCAAAGGGAAAGTGCATCGGTTTTCTGTTGGGGGAAGAGCGCAAAGGCATGCGGATCATGTTCAACATGATGAACGGCGCCCGGATGGCAACCGGCCTTCAGGGCCTGGCCTATGCGTCCGCCGCCTACATGCTGGCCGTGAATTATGCCAGGACCCGCATACAGGGCCGGGACCTGCTGGATACGTTCACGCCGGATGCGCCGGCCGTTCCCATTATCAAGCACCCCGACGTGAGGCGAAACCTTTTGTGGATGAAGTCTTATGTGGACGGGATGCGCAGCTTTTTCTATTACGCCGTTTTGTGCCGCGTCAAGTCCCATTTCGCGGAAACCGAAGAGGAGCGGACCCGGTATAACGACATGTTCGAGTTGATCACGCCCCTGATCAAGGACTATCTCTCCGTTCACGGCCATGAAGTGTGCATCCAGGCCATGCAGGTATACGGGGGTGCGGGGTACTGCAAGGACTATCCCGTGGAGCAGTATGCCAGGGACTGCAAGATCGCCTCCATTTACGAGGGGACCAGCGGCATCCAGGCCTTGGACTTGCTGGGGCGCAAGATGGGGATGAAGAAAGGCGCGGTGTTTGGCGCCTTTTTGACCGAAATCAAAAAAACTGTAAAAGAAGCCCGTGATATTCCGGCGCTTGAAAAGCAGGCCAGTGATCTTGACAGCGCCGTTGACCGGCTCGGGGAAGTGGCCATGCAGCTCGGGAAAATCGCCATGTCCCCGGATGTGAAGGTCGCTTTCGCCCATTCCCTTCCTTTTCTGGAAGTGATGGGGGATGTGATCATGGCGTGGATGCTGGTGTGGCGCGCTTCGGTGGCCGCCCGCAAATTGGAAGCCGGATGCAGCAAGAGCGATACGGCTTTTTACAACGGCCAGGTTAAAACAGCGGAATTTTTTCTTTCCACCGTCCTGCCCGGGACCATGGGGCGGATGAACGCCATAACCGGCATGTGCCCTGCGGCCATTGAAATCGACGACGAAGGCTTTGGCGGAATTTAACGCACAGCCGAGTGCCTGTAAAGATCCCGGGAAAACAACACTCGCACTTTATGGAGGTTTTGACGATGCAGTCAGACAACATTCTAATGGCGGTAAAAGACCATATCGCCACCGTCACCATCAACCGGCCGCCGGCCAATTCCTGGAGCCTCGCGGCTTTGGAGGATTTCGAAAAAGCCCTCGATGCGATCGAAGCGGACCAAAATATCCGGGTTGTCGTCCTGACCGGTGCCGGTGAAAAATGTTTTTCAGCCGGGTTCGACGTGTCGGATGCAGCCAACGCGGTCAAGGCGGGAACCATGGGCCAGGAGTTGTGGACCCGAGTGGACCGGTTTTCCAAGCCGATTATCGCCGCCATTAACGGGCATGCCCTGGGCGGGGGACTGGAGCTGGCCCTGTCATGCCATTTCAGGGTCATGCGGGATTCGCCGAAGGCCAAAGTAGGGCTCACCGAGCTGAACCTGGGCATTATCCCGGGATGGGGCGGCACCCAGCGGATGCTTCGGACGGTTGGAAGACAAAAGGCCCTGGACCTGATCCTTTTCAGCAAGCGCCTTACAGCCGCCGAAGCCTTGGAGAACGGTTTGGTAGACTATGTTTTTCCGCCCGAACGCTTCATGGACGAGGTGTATGCCATGGCCCAAACCCTTGCGGAGCGGCCACCCATTGCTTTGCGCTGTGTCCTTAATGCCCTGACTGCGGGGATTTACGGGGGAATGGAAGCAGGCCTGGCAAAGGAGATTGAAGGCAGCGCCACGGTTGGCGCCTCCAAGGATTGCATCGAGGGCTTTACAGCGTTCCTTGAAAAACGCCCCCCGAAATTTACCGGCGAATAAATCGAACGGCCAATTTTTTTCCCTTGACGAACGACGTGATTAACCCTAAAGAGTAATTGAGTCTTCATAAACCCTAGTTCCGGACGCAATGGCAGATGATGGACGGAAACCATAAAACAGGCATTTCTTTTATCGTAGAATGGTACTGGTGGCTCGCACCCCGTGTGTTCAGTTGCGCCCCATGGCCGGTACCATCGTAAAAAAATAGAAAAAATCTGGCAATGAAAGCCGCGGGGCCGTCAACGGACGCCGCGGCTTTTTTGTTTTGCGCCCCTAAGGGGAAACGTTTTCATAGCGGGAGGAAAAAGTCATGCTGATCGTCATGAACCGGGATGCAACCGAGGAACAGGTAAACCACGTCATCCGCACCGTGGAATTCCACGGGTACACGGCGCACCCCATTCCCGGCGGGGACCGGGTGTCCATAGGCGTGCTCTATAACCAGGGGGCAGTGGACGATGCGCTTTTCCGTTCCCTGGACGGTGTCAAGGAAACAATTCCGGTAACCAAGCCGTACAAGCTTGTCAGCCGGGAATTTCACCCCGTCGATACGATTGTCCGCGTCGGGGATGTTGTCATCGGTGGGGACCGGTTGGCCATTATCGGCGGCCCGTGCGCGGTTGAAAGCGAGGAGCAGGTCATGATCATTGCGGAACGCGTTAAAAAGGCGGGAGGCGACCTGTTTCGCGGCGGCGCCTTCAAGCCCCGCACGTCTCCGTACGCATTTCATGGCCTTGGCGAGGAGGGCCTGAAAATCCTGGCAAAAGCGAGAGATGCGTTCGGGCTGCCCATTGTGACGGAGGTCATGGACCTGGACTGTTTCGACATGGTCGAACACTACGCCGATATCATACAGATCGGCACGCGCAACATGCAGAACTTCAGCCTGCTGCGCCGGGCCGGGCACGCGAAAAAACCCATCCTGCTCAAGCGCGGCATGTCGGCCACGGTGGACGAATGGCTAATGGCCGCGGAATATATCGTGGCCGAGGGCAACCCGGATGTGATCCTCTGCGAACGGGGGGTGCGCACCTTTGTCAAGCACAGCAGGAACACCCTTGACCTTTCGGCAATACCGGTGGTCCGGCGGGAGAGCCACCTGCCGGTCATTGTCGACCCGAGCCACGCGGCCGGCTACAGGGACCAGGTGATGCCGCTGGCCAGGGCGGCCGCGGCACTGAGTGCGCATGGCCTGATGATCGAGGTGCATCATGCGCCGGAGACCGCCAGATGCGACGGCGGCCAGGCGCTGCTTCCGGACCAGTTCGAAACGCTCTGTCGCCAGTTGCGGGCGATATTTGAAGTCTCGACCGGAAGCAGCAAGGCCGGTTAGGCGGCATCACCACACATTGAGGGATAAAGGTTGATGCATTCGTAAAGTCGCGATAAGACGGCTTTGCAGCGCAGATATCGGATTTTGCGAAGTAATCAAATATGGACAATTTCATGGATGGCGGGTGGTGATGCCCGAAAGCAACATTGGGAGGGCCCGGTGATATCTCGCGGTGAAGATGCGCCAAACGGCCTGCATTGTTTGAGGCCCGCCATCGGCGGGGCGAGTTTGCAGGCCGTGG
The DNA here is from genome assembly GCA_007127175.1 of Desulfobacterales bacterium. GTDB lineage: Bacteria > Desulfobacterota > Desulfobacteria > Desulfobacterales > Desulfosalsimonadaceae > B1SED10-16. The sequence goes on along the minus strand of SKZX01000156.1, from coordinate 93 downwards.
CGCATCGAGCCGCAGAGATATCCCGGGTTCTCACAGTTGCTGAGGGTATCACCACCCGCCATCCAAATGAAATTGAACCTTATCCTGTTTTTT
>SKZX01000020.1 GCA_007127175.1 Desulfobacterales bacterium | reverse complement strand
TCATATACGGCAGGAGATGCCGTGGCCATGCAAAACGACCACTATGATGTGATGGTCATGAGATTAAAGGGCCTTTTTTTTGAATCCCCCTTTGCAGACGAGATCAACGATGTCATCGCCGGGTGGGAGGATTCCCGGCGGGCTGGCCTGGCCAGACTGGCACTTGAGCAGCTTCTGAAATTTGACGGCGTCATGGATGCCCAATCCCCCGGTGCGTCGGTCTACGGGATTTTTTTTCACATGCTGACCCGCAACGTCTTCAAAGACGAACTGGGGCCGGAAGACGGAGTCGCCTGGCGCAGTTTCCGGAGCCTCAACAGGGGCATCTACGGCCCGGTGCAGGACCACCTGTTTGAAAGACCTGAAAGCCCTTTCTGGGACAATGTGAACACCCCGGAAACAGTGGAGACCCGGGCAGACATCGTGGCGGCATCCCTTGCCGATGCCGCTGCCTACGCAAAAAAGACCATGGGCGGCAATCCCGATGAATGGCAATGGGGACGGATTCATACGTATTCCTGGCAGACATCGACAACGAAGATGAAAGGGCGGCTTCCCTTTTTCAAGCGCCTCGGCGCCGGTCTGATAGCCCGGTACACCGACCGGGGGCCTTACCCGGCCGGAGGCGGGTTCAACACGATCAACGTGGCGGCCTATCACCGTGGCGACAGCTTCAACGTCTGGCTGATCCCGTCCATGCGCATGGTGGTGGATTTCAGCCTGGACGAGCCCTTGTTCCTGGTGAACAGCGGCGGCCAGTCCGGAAACCCGGCAAGCCCCCATTATGACGACGGCATCGCTGTTTTCCTGTCCGGTGAAAGCCGGCAGATGGCATTTCGCCCGGAAAACATCCGAAGCCAGTACACACAGGTTTTGACGCTCAAGGCGCCGCATCCCTGACACGGTGCTTCAATCCCTTTTTTCATTCCTGCTGGTTTTTTTTCTTGTTTCATGCGCCAATCCTTGTATTATGTCAGATTTTCGAAGGCGTTTCATAATGTCGGTATCAAAACCCATATCCACCCTGATACCGACAAATCCATGGCCGGCGGGGATGCCGCTGCAGCCTGCAGCAATGCCGTCAAGGCGGCAAAAATAGTTTTTCAAGATGATTAATTGTCATGGCACCGGGTTTTTCGTTTTACCGTTTGTTTGAAAAAGACATTGACCGATGGGCCGGATCCGGGAAGGAAGAACTTTCCTGCGGCGGTATGCCGTTTCGCATTGAAAAACGGGTCGGTTTTCCTGTGGACGTTTCCGCTGCGGTCGTATCGGCTGCAGGTATGGATCGCTTCTATTTTCAGGACCGCCTCTGCCGCTACGAAATCGGGGCTGTCGGACGTATCAGAGCCTACGGTGAAAACGGTCCTGAAACGGCACCCATATCCGCGGTGGAAGACCTGTGGAAGGCTGACCCCCGCATCGTTCTTTTTGGCGGGATGGGATTTCATGAAGGACGCCCGCCCCAGGAATGGCGGGCTTTCGGTGCGATCCGATTTGTTCTCCCCCTTATTGAAATTCGAAAGGACGAAAAGGGCGCCTGTGCCATCCTGAATGCGTGCTCCGGCGAAAGCGAGTCCCGTCAAACGGCCGCAGACAATATTGGCCGTCAGCTCAGGGCGATTGATTTGACAGGGGAGGTTAAAACCGGTGTCCATCAAATCCCTTTTTTTAGTGAGTCCCTTGTTCCCGGTCGTCAGCAATGGCATGAAATCGTAACGGAAGCGCTTGTGTGGCTTCGGGAAAACGGGGCCCGCAAAGTGGTCCTCGGGAGAAAGAAAATCCTGGAAAGCCTGGGCGATCCCTGGGCTCCGGCTGTTCTTTTTCACAGGCTCAGGGCTGTCAGGGAAAATTCCTTTCTTTTTTTCTGCGGAACCGAAAACGGGGACGCGTTTTTCGGCCGTTCTCCTGAGCGGCTTTTCAAGCTGGAAAACAGCTTGCTTGCATCGGATGCCATCGCAGGGACCCGGCCGCGCCACGAACACCCGGAACACGATAGCCGGCTTGCCGCGGAGCTCATGGCGTCGGCAAAGGATATGGAGGAGCACCGGTTTGTGGTCGATTACATCCGGGAACGGCTGAGCCGAATGTGCCGGCATGTTTCGGTTCTCCCGTCGCCCGCGCCGCTCAGGCTGAGCCGCTTGCAGCACATTATCACGCGCATCACCGGGGTCGTTAAAAAAGGAAGCGGCCCGATGGATATCCTGCACACGCTGCACCCGACCCCGGCTGTGGGCGGGATGCCCCCGGAAGCCGCAAAGGCGCTCATCCGCCGCCTGGAGCCTTTTGACCGGGGGTGGTTCGGCGCCCCTGTCGGATGGATGTCCAAAGACGCCGCCGAATTTGCAGTGGGCATCCGTTCGGCGCTTATTCGGAAACACGCGCTGCATTTGTTTGGCGGGGCGGGAATTGTCACCCGGTCGGATGCGGAAATGGAATGGCAGGAGACCGGGTATAAAATGGAATGCTTTGCCCGCATCCTGAAAATGTGAGGCCGGTATATGGCACATGATGATTTTCTGCTGTCGCATATGAACACCCTTTGGCCGGTGCTCATCGTGTCCGAGCTGATGAAAAGCGGCATTGACACCTATTTTGTTTCTCCCGGGAACCGAAATGTTCCCATTATGGCGGCTCTTGGCGCGGCGGAAAAGGTGTCCGTAAAAACCTGCCTGGATGAACGCGCGGCAGCTTACCGGGCGTTGGGATATGCGAAAGCAGCCGGAAAGCCCGGCGTGCTCGTATGCACGTCCGGCACGGCCGCAGCCAATTATTTCCCCGCACTGATCGAAGCCTTTCGCGACGAGGTCCCCATGATCGCCTGGAGTGCGGACCGTCCGCCTGAACTGGTCGGAGCCGATGCCAACCAGACGACAGACCAGCAGGGGCTTTTTGGCCGCTTTGTCCGAAAAAGCCTCAATTTACCGTGTCCGGACCTGGATTATCCCATCAGCGGCCTTCTGGCGAGGATTTGCGATCTTGCATCCGTAACTGACGGGCCTGTTCACATCAATCTGCCATTTCGTGAACCGCTGCTTCCGGTTCCCGAAAAATCTCATGCCTTGCAGAACATACCGGCACCGGTGCCCTTTGAAGTGGTGGAAGCGGCAAAACGGCTGATGGCACAGCCAAATCCCCGTATGCACCGCATGGATGCCACAGCCGGTTTTTATTGCGGCAGTGCAAACAGGCATCCGGTCATGGAGCGGGTTGGGGAAATTCTTGCCGGCAGCAGAAGGGGGCTGCTGGTGGTGGGTCGGCCCGGCTCAAGGGCGGACGCGGCTGCCATCATGGCTGTCGTTGAAAAATGGAAATGGCCGATATACTGCGATATTGCGTCCGGGTTAAAGGGGCTGACCAACGCGGTCTTTGAGGTCCCGTTTTTCGATCATCCCGAGGCAATACGGTTTGTGGGCGACTATGACCCGGACGTGATCGTACAGTTCGGCACGGCCCTGGTATCCAAAGCCTATTACGGGCCGGTTTTGAAAGGGGGAATACAGGCGCCGGGACTTATTCAGATGTCGGCCAGAAAAGGTCTCCGGGACCCTTCTCACAGCGTTGATATACGGTTGGACATGACGGCTTCCCAGGCGGTTTCGATGCTTTCAACGGCAGCGCCCGGCAGACCCGAACAAAGCCGTATTTCAAAGTTGGCATCGGGCTTTGAAGCGCTTTTGCAGCAGCTCGATCGGAATACGCCTAATGACACTCTTTCCCACCCGCTGATCGCAAAGGCAATATTTGATCAGATCCCGGGAAACGAAGTGCTTTTTGCCGGCAACTCCCTGGTCGTGCGGGCATTTGACATGGTGCTTCCTCCCCTGGGGAAACCCATTGATGTTGTCACCAATCGGGGGGTTTCCGGTATCGAGGGCAATGTCGCCACAGCGGTCGGCTATGCCGAAGCCGTGGGCAGGCGGACCACCGCTGTGCTGGGGGATATTTCCCTGCTGCACGACCTCAACTCGCTCATGCTTGCCGCAAAATCGGAGATCCCGGTGATCGTCACCGTGATCAACAACAGCGGCGGTCGTATATTCGACCGGCTGCCCGTTGCTGTTTTTCCGGGTATTCCCGGCGACTGGGTGACCATGGCCCACGCCTGCAGCTTTGAAAAAGCCGCCGGGCAGTTTGATCTGCCGTATTACCGGGCTGACGATTACAGTGAGCTGCATCAGGCATACCGGGAAGCGTTGAAATACGGCGGCAGTGCGCTTCTGGAAATCCGCCTCTCTCCGGAAGCGGATTTGCAGGTGTTTCGGAAACGCATTACCTGTAAATGTTAAACACATGGAGAAGAATATGGTTTCAGAAATTTTCGACCCTCAACGGTGGCGGGTCGTTAAAGGTTTTGAATTTACCGATATCACGTATCACCGGGCCGTGGACCAGGGAACGGTCCGGGTCGCCTT
>SKZX01000412.1 GCA_007127175.1 Desulfobacterales bacterium | reverse complement strand
CGGGCTCCCCCTTGGGCGGCTGGTATTTCTTGAAAAACTGGGTCGCCTTGGTCAGCAGGCCGAGGTCGCCCTCGACTTTGAGTTTTCCTGCTGAAAAAGCGGCCATGCCGTCAAGCTTGCCCAGGGTGATGTCAATCCAGTCCTGGGCCGCGCACGTGGTTTGGACATGGGGGTCATGGAGCCCTTCAAGCACCTTGACCTCGCCGTCGTTGACGCATACCGTCCAGTCACCGCCGCCCTCGCCCGTGATGATATAGCCGTAATTGGCCTTGACGCCCTTGACGCCGTCCGGGTTGACCCGGGATTCCATGGTCCCGAAGATATCGGCCACCGTCGCACCGGACTTCTGGCGCTTGGGCGCCCCTTCCACGGCCCACTGGCGCAGGGTTTTCTTGAGCACCTTGCCCATGGGGTTTCTCGGCATGTCGACCTCGAGGATTTCAACGAACTTGGGAACCTTGAACGATGCAAGGTTCTCCTTGCAAAACTGGATCACTTCCGCTTCTGTCAACGAGTCGTCAGAGGGCAGGACAAAAACCTTGATCTCTTCACCCATGACGTCATCGGGAACGCCCACAGCGGCCGCTTCCGTGATTTTGGGGTGATTGGCCAGCATATTGTCGATTTCCTTGGGGTAAATGTTCTCCCCGCCCCGGATGACCATGTCCTTGATCCGGTCGACAATAAAAATGTAGCCGTCCGCGTCCTTGATGCCCACATCCCCGGTGTGCAGGAACCCTTTCTCATCGATGGTGTCCGCTGTGGCCTCAGGGTTGTTGTAATAGCCTTTCATGACGTTGTCGCCGCGGATGACGATTTCACCCCGTTCACCGGGCGGCTGCTCGTTGCCTGCTTCGTCAACGATGAGCACCTCCTGGCCGGGCAGGGGCAATCCGATGGAGCCGGCCTTGCGAACACCGTATCGGGGGTTGATGGTGGACACGCAGGTCCCTTCGGTCAGGCCGTATCCCTCGATAATCTGGACCCCGAACGTTTTTTCAAAATTGCGCAAAAGGTCTTCGCTCAGGGGCGCCGCACCGCAGATGCCGAACTCCATGGAGGACAGGTCGTACTTCTGGCGAGTCGGGTCTGACAGCAGGATCTGGTAGACGGCCGGAACGGCGGACCAGAAATTGACCTTGTACTGTTCCACCACTTCCCAGAACTCTGTTGCGGAAAAACCCTTTCTCAGGATGATGTGGTGCCCTTTGTTCATGGCGGACATGCAGGTGAGCATGGCATTGACATGAAACAGCGGCAGAAAGCAGAGGAAGTTCTTTTTCTCGTCTTTCATGGCCGCGGCGTTGATCATCTTGGCGTCGGCGATGACATTTTTATGGGACAGGAGAACCCCCTTCGGGTTTCCCGTGGTCCCGGACGTGTAAAAAATATACGCCGTGTCTTCCGGGTCGGATTCGCACTTGACAAAGGTGTCGTCGCCTTGGGCCATGAGCGAATCAAACGATACATAATCGCCGGATGGGGCCGCACCGATTTCAATGATGGTCTTCAAATGCGGGCAGTTGGCCTTGATCTCGTTGAAAATCGGCATGTACTGATCTTCCACGATCAAAGCGGTCCCCTTTGAGTTGTTGAGCAGGTATTCGACCTCGGGCCCTTTCCACCATCCGTTGATGGGGCCGGCCACTGCGCCGATCTTGATGGCCGCATAATAGGCCATCAAGGTTTCAGGGCTGTTCTGGACCCAGACATGGATAAAATCGCCCTTCTTGAATCCCATTTTTTTAAAGGCATTGGCAAGGACGTTCACCTTGCGCTGAAATTCAGCATAAGTGTGCGGCGTGTCATAAAAGGTGATATAGGGAGAGTCGCTGTAGCGCTTGACGCAGTCATCGATATAATCCCCAAGGTTCATACCGGAATAATCTTCCAATGGAGCGAAGGTCATTTTAGCCTCCTACATATTTGTTCTTTATGGCATCATTTTACCGTTAATTGCCGGAAACAGGCTCTTCCTTGGTCAGCAGATGGAGCGTCGTCCACAAAGTGCCGCCGAACCCGGAAGAAAGGGCGATCTTGACATCGCCGGGCACCTGGTGACCCCCTGCTTTACCCATGATCTGAAGCGCCGCTTCCCCGACCCTGATCATGGCGGTCGCGCCGATGGGGTTTGACGCGATCACGCCGCCTGAGGGGTTGACAGGAAATTTACCGTCAATGGCGATTTCATCGTTTTCAACCATTTTCAAATGTTCGTCCCCTTCAAGCAGGAGGAATTCCCGCAGCCAGTCCAGTCCCCACCATGACGAGGGGTCATACATTTCAAAAACATCGATCTGTTCCTTGGGGTTGGTAATGCCGTTTCTCCCGAACAGTTTCTGGGCCGCGTACTTGTGGGTCATCAAAACGGGCGCATCCCCGAACACGTAGAAGCTTTCCTCCCGGTGGACGGTGATATGGTCCTTAATCCAGGCCGGTTGAGCGCAAAGCTGTTTGGCCTTCTCCGGTGATGCAAAAACAATGGCGCATGCACCATCGCTCTGGGAACACATGTGGATCATTCGAAGCTCGCCCACAAGCGCCGGGGAATTGACCATTAGCTCATCCCCCTGGTCCCATTCAAGGCCCAGCCTTCGGTGGGCTTTTTCGTTTTGCATGGCGTGCTTGTCCATCATAATGCGGTATTTCATGGACGCCCGCTTGGCGCGCTCCTCGCCGAATTCCTTGATCACGGCATCGGCGGTCATGCCCGTTAGGGCGCCGGTCTGAAGCTGGCGGGCCCACAGCGGATCGGCCATGTTTGTGATCCCGCCCGTGGTGTGCCCTTCCTGGAGTTTTTCAAAACCGATGGCCACAACTATATCATGCAGCCCCGAGGCCACGAGATAGTCGGCGGCGCTGCAGAGTGTCGCGCCGGTTGTCCCCCCGGTGGTGACCCGCAGGCATTCCTTGCCGTATGCGCCGGTCCCGAGCGTGTGCCAAAGATCCGGCTGGTGAACCATCTCGAAGAGTTCCATGTTGCCATGAACGATACAGTCCACGTCGTCCATGGTGATGCCGGCCTGCTCAAGGGCTTCGACAAGCGCCTCATGGATCATTTCCGGCTGATTGACCTCTTCCCGATGGCTCGAATAGACGGACTGGCCGACCCCTATAATCCCAACGTTTCTGTTCTTTTTCATAAGTATGTGCCTCCTAACCGCGTTCAAGAATGACAACTGAATGAAACTGCCCGGCAGGCCCCATAACGCCGTGGGCAAGGGCTCTTTTCGGGCTTCCGGCCTGCCGCTCGCCTGCTTCACCCCTGAGCTGATTAACCGCTTCCGCAGCCCTCACAAGCCCCCCCAGAATCATTGGGTTGCCGCCAAGCATGCCGCCGGACAGGTTGGCCTTCATCTTTTCCGGGCCGCCGGCGTCCAACCAGGCGCCGCCCGCGCCTTCATCGCAGAGCCCGAGCCCCTCCATCCACATGGGGAACTGGTAGGCATAAGGGTCTGATACTTCGATAAGGTCGATTTCAGTTTTCGGGTCTTTTATCCCTGCCCGATCATAGGCGCGGCGGGCTGCCTGCTTCAGGGCGAAATTTGACGTCAAATCCCTGTCCCCAAGGAAAAAGCTGTCCATGCAGTTGCCCACACCGCTGATCCAGACAGGTTTGTCCGTAATTTTTTTTGCGATGTCTTCGGCGGCCAGGATCATTCCAACGGCCCCGTCCGATACCGGGTATTCATGAAGGGCCCGGATCGGGTCAGCCAGCATTTCTGACTCGAGGACCTGTTGTTCCGTGACCGGTTCGAGTCCGGCGGTATGCGGATTTTTCGCCGCATTCTCCCTGGCACGGAGCACTATTCTTGCCAGGTGGGCATCGGTGATTTTTGCTTTTTCACAGTAAGCCTGGGCCTGCAGTCCTGCCGCTGCCAGGAAATCCATGCCGATGGGGCGGGTATAGAAGGGGTCGAATGCCAGGTGGGTGACCATGTTGCGGCTTTTTCCCTGTGACTCCTTGCAGTGGCCCAGCAGCATGACCACATCATGATGCCCGGACGCAATGGCGGCCAGGCCGTAATAAATGGCCTGAATGCCTTGCTGTGCGATCTTTTCTTCACAGCCGAAATGCCCCCCCAGCACATCCGTCATGGCATTGTTGGAAATGGTGCGGGCATCGAACACGTCATCAGAGACGCTGATGGTCATGTCAATGCCCTCCCCCTCCTCGTGACGGGTGAACTTCAAACCCGTCTGCGCCTGGAGCGATTCCACGACTTCCAGGGCCATACCCTGGAATCTTTCGTACCAGCGGTCCCGCTCCCAGTTGGTCTGGGCAACAGCACAAATACCGACTCTTCTTGCCATTTTGATTTCCCTCCTTAGAATTGCAATGCCGTTTTTCTGAAGGTTGGTTGATGTAAGTTGTAAGTTGTAGGTTATAGGTTGTAGGTTATAGGTTGTAGGTTATAAGTTTGGTGGATGCGGGCAT
>SKZX01000087.1 GCA_007127175.1 Desulfobacterales bacterium | reverse complement strand
CAAGGCGGTGCGAAATGAAAAAGCCGTCAAGAGAGCCGTCAGTTGGCAAGAGTAATAACACAAAAACCGGATAGCGTTTTTAACTATCCGGTTTTCATGATTTTATTGGCGGGAGCGACGAGACTCGAACTCGCGACCTCCGGCGTGACAGGCCGGCGTTCTAACCAAACTGAACTACGCCCCCGCAAATTTTTTTCCAGGGCTGGTAGGCGGAACAGGGCTCGAACCTGTGACCTACGGCTTGTAAGGCCGCCGCTCTCCCAACTGAGCTACCCGCCCATGTGAAACTGTTGTTTATTAAAGATAGCCTTCTACCAATTTACGCACTTGCTTGTCAAGATAAAAACAAGGCCTGCGCACGAATTTTTAGTGCCCCGTCAGCATGGGGCTTACCGGCTCAGTCCCGGTTTTGGGAATCTGAAATTGTTCCGGGTTTTTATAGAGGGAAAGCCCCTTTTCCATGATGATGGCATGGCTGATCACCTCGTCCATGTGCTCCACCGGTATGATCTCGATCTGCTTTGCGATGGAAGCCGGAATTTCCTTGATGTCCTTTTCGTTTTCCTTGGGGATCAGCACCTTGGTGATCCCCCCCCGGTGGGCGGCAAGGATTTTTTCCTTCAGTCCCCCGATGGGCAGGACCCGGCCGCGCAGGGTGATCTCGCCGGTCATGGCGATCTTGCGCCTCACGGGCAGCTTGGCAAGGGTCGATATAATGGACGTGCACATGGCGATCCCGGCGGAAGGCCCGTCCTTGGGCGTTGCGCCTTCCGGTACATGTACGTGGATATCAAAGTTTTCATAAAACTTGGGATCGATGTTGAACTGCTCGGCCCGGGACCGCACGTAGCTGATGGCGGCCTTGGCCGATTCCTGCATGACGTCGCCCAGCTTGCCGGTCACCCTGAAATCGCCCTTGCCGGGCATGATGGCGCTTTCAACGAAAAGCAGCTCTCCGCCGAACTGGGTCCATGCCAGCCCGATCACGATGCCCACCTGGTCCTTTTCCTCCACCTGGCTTTTCCGGAACTGGATCGGCCCCAGGTATTTCTGGACGGAGCGGGTATTCACGTTGATGACGCCCGTTTTTTCGGATTTGGCGATTTTTCTTGCGATCTTGCGGCAAATGGATGCGATTTCCCGTTCCAGGTTGCGGACGCCGGCCTCCCGGGTATAGTTGCGGATAAGCATGAATACGGCGTTTTTCGAGAAACGGATGTCCTTTCCCTCGAGCCCGTTGAGCTTGATCTGCTTGGGGATGAGGAACTGCTCGGCAATGTTGTATTTTTCATACTCCGTGTAGCCGGGCAGCCGGATGATCTCCATGCGGTCCTGAAGCGGCAGGGGGATGTCCGGCAGCGTGTTGGCCGTTGTCACGAAAAGGATGTTCGACAGGTCATAGTCCATGTCTATGTAATGGTCGTTGAACGCATAGTTCTGCTCGGGATCGAGCACCTCGAGCAGGGCCGCAGACGGGTCCCCCCGGAAGTCCATGCTCATCTTGTCGATCTCGTCCAGACAGAAAACCGGGTTGTTCACGCCGGCCTTGCGCAGGGACTGGAGGATTTTTCCGGGCATGGCGCCGATATAGGTGCGCCGGTGTCCCCGGATCTCCGCCTCGTCCCGCACCCCGCCCAAAGACAGGCGCACGAATTCGCGGCTGGTGGCCCGGGCGATGCTTTTTGCAAGGGATGTCTTGCCGACACCCGGCGGCCCCACAAGGCACAGGATCGGCCCCCTTATTTTATTGACCAGGGCCTGAACGGCCAGGTATTCCAGGATGCGCTCCTTGGGGCGGTTGAGGCCGTAATGGTCCTCGTCCAGGATCGTTTCGGCCTTGTCAAGATCCGATGAGATCTCCGAGTTTTCATTCCACGGCAGGCTTAAAATCCAGTCAATGTAGTTCCGGGTGACGGTCGCCTCGGCGGACATGGGGGTCATGCGCTTGAGCTTCTTGAACTCCTGCCAGACCTTGTCTTTGGCCTCCTCGCTCAGTTCTTTTGCCTGTATCCGTTCTTCCAGTTCCCTGAGTTCGTTGTCGTCGGCGTCTTCTTCGCCCATCTCCTTCTTGATGGCCCGGATCTGTTCGTTCAGATAATAGTTCTTCTGGCTCTGCTCCATTTGCTTCTTGATCCGGCCCTTGATCTGCTGGTCCGTTTTCAGGATGATGGTTTCCTGGCTGATCAGCTCGACGAGCAGGGCGAGGCGCTCCTCTATGGCGTCAATTTCAAGAAGCTTCTGGTTGTCGGGCGTTTTGAAGGAAAATTGCGCGGCAACGGTGTATAAAAGCTGGACCGGGTCCTTGATTGCGGCGATCTTGTCCGCTGTTTCAGTGGTAATGTTTTTGTGAAGCGTGGCGTATTCCTTGAAACTGCCGATGATGTTTCTGAAATACGCGATTTTTTCAGATTCATCGAGATCGGGTTCTTCGATCAGCTCGAGCTGCACCTGGAAGAAACTGGTATTGTCGATGAATCGGACAATGCGCGCCCGGTGCTTTCCCTCCACAACGGTTTTGACCGTCCCGTCGGGGAGGCGCAACATCTGGAGCACTTTTGCAACAGTGCCTGTACGATTGATATCGGTCTGCCCCGGGTTGTCTTCCCCCGGTGTAGACTGCGTCGCCAGAAATATATACTTGTCCTCCACGTTCATTGCCTCGGATATGGCATTGATGGACATGGTCCTGCCGACAAAAAGCGGCGATACCATGAACGGGAAAACGACAATATCACGCAAAGGCAGTAACGGGAGTACGGGTGTCATGGCAACGCCATCGGTCTGCCTGAATATTTTCGGTATTTGTACCATAATGGATTCTTTTTTTAGATGTTATAATTGTGGCGCTCGGCTGTTCAACGGTCGAAAAACCGGGCCCTGTTTTGGTTCGGTTTCAATGATGGTACGGCACATGCCGTATCCCGGGTGCGGCTGCGGGCAAAAGCGCGGTCGAGTGCGTCCGGCCGGCTTTTACCCGGGGGGCTGGTCGTGAAGCTTGTCAATATTGCCGATGTTATGCCTGCTTCTTGGGTTTCTGCTGTTCATAAAGCAGGATCGGCTCCTCCTTGTGGAGGATAACTTCCTCGCCGATGACGCATTCCTTGACACCGGTTATGGAAGGGATCTTGTACATGATATCGAGCATGCTGGACTCAAGGATCGCACGAAGCCCCCGTGCACCCGAATTGCGTTTTGCGCTTTCCCGGGCAATCGCCCCCAGTGCGCTGTCTGTGAATCTCAGGTTTACGCCCTCGAATTCGAAAAGCTTTTTGAACTGCTTGATCAGCGCATTTTTCGGTTCCGTCAGTATCCGGATCAGCGCTGCTTCGTCAAGACTCTGCAGTGTTGCAATGATCGGCAGCCGGCCGACAAATTCAGGGATCAGGCCGAATTTGACCAGGTCCTCGGTTTCCACCATCTGCAGCAGGTCGCTGGTCGTCCTTTCCTTCTGACTCACGATGGAAGCGCCGAAGCCCATGGTGCGCGCGCCTAACCGCCGTTCGATGATTTTATCCAACCCGTTGAAAGTCCCGCCGCATATGAAAAGGATATTGCTGGTGTCCACCTTGACAAAATCCTGCTGCGGGTGCTTGCGCCCCCCCTTGGGCGGAACGCTCGCCATGGTTCCCTCGATGATTTTCAAAAGCGCCTGCTGGACGCCTTCCCCGGATACGTCGCGGGTGATGGAAGGGTTGTCCGACATCATGGCGATCTTGTCTATTTCATCGATATAAACGATGCCGCGCTGGGCCTTTTCCACGTCGTAATCCGCGTTCTGGAGCAGCGCCAGGATGATGTTCTCCACATCTTCGCCCACGTAGCCCGCCTCGGTCAGGCTCGTGGCGTCCGCGATGGTGAACGGCACGTTCAGAAAGCGGGCCAGGGTCTGCGCCAGCAGCGTTTTGCCGCTGCCCGTGGGGCCGATCAGGCATATGTTGCTTTTGTGCAATTCCACATCGCCTGTGCCCATGCCCGAATCAAGGCGCTTGTAGTGGTTGTGCACGGCCACGGACAGCACCTTTTTGGCGTGGTCCTGCTGAATGACGTAGCCGTCCAGCTGCTCCTTGATTTCAACGGGCGCCATGATCCGCCCGGAAATATCCGTGTCCTTGATATTTTCTTCTTCAATAATCTCACTGCACAGCTGGATGCACTCGTCACATATGTAAACGGCGGGTCCGGCAATCAGCTTCTTGACTTCCTGCTGATTTTTTCCGCAAAACGAGCAGAAGAGATTGTCGTTTCCGTCTCCGCCCTTGTAAGATGACATATTCAGGCCTCCTTGTCTGAAGGTATATCCCGCAGGTCCTCGCGGTTGTTGATCACGTGGTCCACGATGCCGTAGTCTTTCGCTTCCAGGCCGCTCATGAAGAAATCGCGGTCCGTGTCCTTTTCAACCCTGGCGATGTCCTGTTTCGTGTGAAACGCCAGGATGTCGTTTAACCGGGCGCGCAGGCGGATGATTTCTTCCGCCTGGATCTTGATGTCCGACGCCTGGCCCTGCACCCCACCCATGGGTTGGTGGATCATGATGCGTGAATTGGGCAGGGAGTAACGCTTGCCCGCGGCGCCCGCCGCAAGGAGAAGCGCTCCCATGCTGGCTGCCTGGCCGATGCAGACGGTGGCAATGTCCGGCTTGATGTACTGCATGGTGTCGTAAACCGCCATTCCCGCCGTAACGGAGCCGCCCGGGGAATTGACGTAGAAATTGATGTCCTTGTCCGGGTCCTCGGATTCAAGAAAAAGCAACTGGGCGATCAGAAGGTTGGCGATTTCATCGTTTATGGGCGTGCCAAGGAATACAATGCGATCCTTGAGAAGCCGTGAATATATGTCGTAGGCCCTTTCGCCTTTGCTGGTTTGCTCTATGACCATCGGAATCAACGGCAATTTTCCTTCTCCTCTTATATTAATTTATGGGTTTATCCGTTTTGCTTTCAGGGTGCTTCGGTTTCATCGGCCTTTTCACCGTCCGTTGCTGCCGGCTCATTGTCTTCTGGCTCGACCGTTTCAACCGTTGCATGATTAATTATAAGATCGACCGCTTTTTTTTCAAGTAGGGCGATTTTAAAACCGTCCTGTTTCCCGGGGTTCTCCTTGTAAAACTTTTTGATGAAATCAAGCGGTTGGCCTATCATTTCAGAAACTTTGGCATATTCTGCATCCAGTTCTTCCTCGGTGACGTCCAGGCTCTCCTGCTCGATGATCTTGTTGAGCAGCAGGTGGCGCCGCGCCTGCTGCTCGGCGATGGGCCGGTACTGCTGGTCGAGGATTTCCCGGGTCAGGCCGAGCTGCTCCATGGAAAGGCCATTCTGGGCAAACCGCTGCTCGGTGTCCCTTGCGATTTCATCGAGCTCAAAGCGCACCAGCACGTCGGGCACCTCGAATTCGGCTTCAAGGAGCTTGCTGAAAATCTGCTCCTGCATTTCCTGGTTGGACCGCTTGTCGTACCCCTGGCGCAGGTTGTTTTCAATTTCCGCGTGCAGATCGGCAAGTGTTTCGAATTTTCCGAATTTTTTAGCGAACTCATCGTCCACGGGGGGAAGAACCTCCTGCTTGATCTCCTTGAGGGTAACCCTGAACATGATCTCCCTGCCGGCCAAATCCCCGTTTGAATGGTTTTCGGGAAAGGTCACGGTGATCTCCCTGGTCTCGCCGGGTCTCATTCCCGCAAGCCCTTCATCGAACCCCTCGGTAAAGGCGTTTTCACCGATTTTGATGGCATGGTTTTCGGTGGCGGCGGCCGGCGGGAAGGGCTGCCCGTCTTTGAAGCCTTCATAATCAATGGTGATGTAATCGCCCTCTTCTGCAGGGCGGCCCTCGGTGATCGCGGGGTATTCCGCCAGGTGTTTGCGGAGCATCTCAACCTGGGCGTCGATTTCTCCCTGGCTGACCGTATACGCGGTCTTTTTGATTTCCAGCCCTTTAAAATCGACTTCCGGAAGCGTCGGTTTCAGCTCCACCGTGGCATTGTATTTGAAATCGGCTTCCGGGTCGAGCTCCGGCGTATCGATGGCGGACGTGTCAATGACGTCTAAATCCGTTTCCTTTAATGCCTTTGGAAATGACCCCTGAACGAGGGTTTGAATGACATCGGAATGGACGTCTTTCCTGAAAAGTCTTTCAAGGACCGACCGGGGCACCTTGCCGGGTCTGTACCCTTTAATTTTTGCCTTTTTTTTCAGGTCGCTATATGCGGAATCAAGCTCCTTTGACACTTCTTCCCGGGGAATTTCAATATGGATTTTCTTTTTGACGGAACTGACGTCTTCAACGGTTACTTGCATGATGGTCCTTTCGTATCTTAATCGTATATTTAAATCCTGAACTTTAGAAAGCCGTCTGAAACGGTCTTTTTACGGGTTTATTATCCTGCCCCTCACAGGGAAAAACGCTAAAAACAGATGCGAAAAAAGGGTGCCGGGTGGTGCGAGAGGGGAGACTCGAACTCCCACTCTTAAAAGAGCTGGATCCTAAGTCCAGTGCGTCTACCAGTTCCGCCACTCTCGCAGGGAATTATCCTTTATTTTTCATCGCTGTTTCTGTAAACAAAAAAAATGATGGTCAATATTGCGCGCCCGAAAACCTGCTGAAAATAAAACCGGCTGAAAAAGCTTGTCAAATCGGCTCCAAAGCCTGTTAATGAACCGGGTGCGAATTTGCCATCCGTATTACGGACAATTATGAGATGGGTTCTGCCGCCATATAATTGCCTTTTGGTTGATTTAGTAACAACATATTGAGATTATAGCAAAAAAATTTAGAACGGCTCTAAAGTAATATTAATTCGGCAGAGTGTCAAGCAAAAACAAGGGAAAAACAAGGGAACCATCTTATATTATGGCGGACAGCAGCAGACGTATCCTGCATGGCCTTCAAACGGCTTTGCTGGTTGTATTTTTCCTCCTGGCGGCTGTGACAGGCACCGTTTCTTCAGGGATGAACCGCTCAGCCTTCGCCGGAGATGTGAAGGTGATCGTAATCGATCCCGGCCACGGCGGCCATGACCATGGTGTCACCGGTCCGGGCGGCATTGTCGAAAAGCAGGTCATGCTTACCCTTGCGCGAAGCATCGGGGGAAAACTGCCCCCGTCATTCAAGGTGCACCTCACCCGTACGGGCGATTATCACATTGATATTAAATACCGTACTTCCGTTGCAAACAACCGGGGTGCAGATCTATTTGTCAGCCTTCACGCCGGCGGCAGTCACAGCAGCGCTGTGAGCGTGTGGACAATTTATCATGACCGGCCGAAAGCCTTTCCCATTTATGATCAGAAAAGGGCGCAGGCCCCTTTCCCTTGGGATCAGCTGCAGCAGCGGCATATTCAATCATCGGCCCGCCTGGCGGAAAGAATCGGGGAACGCCTGGAGAAGGGGGCTGCCGGACAGGCGGTGGATGTTATGGGGGCTCCCCTGCCGGTTCTCTCCGGGGCGAATATGCCGGCGGTGCTAATCGAGACGGGTTGCCTGACGCACCCGCCGACGGCCCGGAAGTTTGCAAATACCGATTACATCAACGCGGTTGCCGGCGATATCGCTTCAGGGATTGTTGATTTTTTTGAAAAATAGGGGCATAAGGGCTTGATGAACCGGATAAACAATGGTAGAAGAAACCGGAAATTTAAATTCGGGGCGTAGCGCAGCCTGGCAGCGCGCCTGCTTTGGGAGCAGGAAGCCGCAGGTTCAAATCCTGCCGCCCCGACCATTTCATGCTTCTCGGATACTTATCGGGCGTTGCCCTGCAAATCCATCCGTCCCTCCACGATCTCGGAGATTTCACGCACGCTTATCGTTTTATCCAGATTTTCTGATTTAACGGCATCTTCCAGCATGATGGCGCACAAGGGGCAGGCCACGGCAAGGATTTGTGCACCGGCGGCCGCAGCTTCCCTGGCCCGGGATCGGGCCGGGGTGTCGTCCCCGCCGGAGAGAAGGTCCGTGAAAAAATTGCCCCCGCCCCCGCCGCAGCACAGGGCATCGGCCCGGTTCCGGTCCATTTCCACCATCGTCACGCCGGGCAGGGCCTGCAGCACCATCCGTGCGGAGGCGTAATCCGCGTTATGACGGCCCAGGTAGCAGGGGTCGTGTAAGGCGACGGTCAGCCCCGGACGGTCTGCGGAAAGCGGCAGCCGGCCCATGGCGAATGCCAGCACCTGGGTATAATGAAATACCTGGTATTGACCGCCCAAAGCGGGGTAATCATTTTTCAGGACGTTGTAGCTGTGGGGGGACAGGGTGATGATTTTTCCGATATTCAAGGCGTTGAAAATGGAGATGTTTTTTTCCGCCAGGGACTCGAACAGGGCGGTTTCGCCCATGGCTTTTACGTCGTTGCCGTCGGAAAAACAGGGTTTGCCGATAATGCCAAAGGATATCCCCGCTGTTGTTAAAAGCGTTGCAACGGCGCGTGCGATTTCACGGCCGCGGGGCTCATGAATACCGGTATCGTCAACAAATAAAGCGTATTCCTGGCCGTCAAAAACGTCTATTTCCAAACCATCGGCCCATTCCAGGCTTTTTTTGGCGGGTTTGCCGTAGGCATTGCCATGGTTCTGGATGCGGGTAAGCCAATCGCGCACGGACGGGGGGGCGGTGCCTGCATCCAGGAGGGCTTCCCTGCCGGCGGTGAAGGCCAGGAGCAGCCTGTCCCTGAACTCTGGGAACGCGCACTGCGCCACGCAATTGCCGCAGGCGGTGCAGGAGAACATGATTTCGGCAAACCGGCTGCCGGCTTCTATTTTATTGTCCAGCCAGGCCCGGAGCAGCCACATCCGACCGCCGGGGGCGTAGGTTTCAAAGCAATACGCCAGGTAAGCCGGGCAGTTGATGTCCGCGTAATTGCCGGGCAGTTTGCAGTAGCCGCACCGGAAGCATCGGTGCAGGATTTCCGCGTGCTCCATTGTTTAATCCTTTTCCCAGTTCCCGGGGTTCATGATATGGTTGGGGTCCAGCACCGCCCGGATGCGCCCCATGAGCGCAAACGTGTCCGGGTCCATCTTTTCGATGATCTGTTTCTGGGCCGGCAGCTCCGCCTTCCAGGGAATCCCCCCGATCTCCAGGGCCGCCGTGTTGGTGGCTTCCAGCGCGTCCGAGGCCCGCTTCACATCCTCGGGGTCGGCGCGGTTGAACGCATAGGCGAAAAAGAACATCATGGCGTGGCCGGCCCCGATGATGCGGGCGCCCAGGGAATAGGCGACATTGAATTTCTCGGCAATGGCCAGTCCCGCCCGGTAGGCGTCCGGAAAATGCTCGATGGCCATGATGGCGCCCACGTATTCGAACCCGCCGCCCCGGCGCAGATCGGCAAACCGTGCGAGGTCAGGAGACGGGATTTTCAAAAACCGCCCCTTCTGGGGGGGCGGCAGGGGCAGAAACCCGGCGATTTTCCGGTCAATGTATTCCCTGACCGACCCCTGCAGCAGGTTCCGTTTGAAGATCAGTTCTTTTTTGGTGTGCCCTCCCCAGGCGATGTTGATATGCAGAAAACCCCTTGCCCAATCCGGCTTTGGCGTCATCCAGGGGGTCATGTCCTCGGCCGCCTGGACGCTTGTGAGCCGGGAAATCATGTCCGGCATCAGGTCGGGGTCTTCCGCCACGAAAATGAGCACGTCATTATATCTGTATTTCGGGAAGAGCTTGATCCCCAGGCGGGTGACGATGCCGGTGGTGCCGGACCACCCCAGAAACAGGCCGGACAGGTCCGGCAGGGGGGCGCGGGAAAACCACCCGCCTGAAACACCGCAGGACCCGGTGCGGATGATTTCGCCGGACGGCAGCACCACCTCCATTCCGTTGAGCATGTCCGAATGGGAGCCGCCCAGAACGGAAAGATGCCCGGAGCCGTGAATGCAGATGTTTCCGGCCAGCGTTGCGACGGGCGGCGCATCGGGCATGGAATGCTTCAAATCCGGGTGATGCTTATCAAGGTAGGCCTTGAGCATGCCCTGGGACGCCCCGCCTTCCACAACGACATAGCGGCTGGCGGGATTGACGGTGACGATGCGGTTCATGCGCTTCATGTCGATGACAATGCCGCCCTTTAGCGCCCGGGTCAGCCCCGAGAGCACCAGCCCGGCGCCCATGGGGACCACCGGGACCTTCAGCTTGTTGGCGAGCATTACGATCTGCCGGACTTCCTCGGTGGTTTTCGGCATGACCACGGCATCCGGTGCTGCCGGGGGCATGGTCCCCTGGTCCATGGAATAGAGGTAGCGTTCTTCAGCAGCCCCGGAAACGTAGCGGGGGCCGGTGATTTTTCCAAGCCGGGCAATCAGGTCCGCAGTCATGTCATTCTCCCAAAGCGATTTGCACCAGGTCACTGACCAGGATGGGCATCAGCCCCTGTTCCGCGACCTCATTTGCCAGGGTGGCCATGCAGAACGGGCAGTTGAATACACAATAGGCCGCACCCGTTTTCAGCATGTCATCGATGTTTTTCTCCACCAGCGAATCAGCCAGCTCGTCCCGCTGCTGGGCCCGGGGCACCCCCCCGCAGCATAGGGCGTTTTCACGGTCGTAAACCCTGGGAACCCTTTCTGCGCCGATTTTTTCAAAAATGGCATCGAGGACCTTGTCCGTTTCCGGGACCAGTCGGTTTGAGCAGGGGCGCTGGTAGGCGATTTTCGTGTTGAGCGGCTTGATCCGGTCTTTTAGAACGTTCAGGCGGCCGTTGATATAGTCGAACAGGTGCACGGGCGTAAACGGCACGTCAATGCCATAGGCCCTGGCCACGCTGGTATAGGTGCCGTAGCATTCGTCATGGAAGCAGACCATTTCCCGGCCTGGGGCGTCACCCAGGCAGCAGTTCATGATATTGTCGATGATGCGCGGGACGCGCTCCCGGATGGTCGAGTTCTTGGCAAAATGGAGCCACATGATATTGCAGAAAAGGTCCATACCCGTGACGGGCGCTGCCCCTTCAAAGAGCTTCCCCCGGATGCAGCCGGTCAGCATCGGGAATGCACACATGTCCACCACGACACCCGTTACCGCCTGCGGGGCGATTTTCCCCTTCGGGGCCATCATGCGCAATTGCTCTTCGATAATGGGTTTTGGCGCGGGAAGGATGCCCATTTCCTCCTGGCGCTCCACCAGGAGGTAAAACGGGTTGTTGTCATACGGGCAGTATTCCTGGCATGCGTAGCAGGTCAGGCATTCTTCCAGCACCCGGCTGTGCCTGCGCTCGTTGATCTTCAGTTTTTCCGAGCGTGCCTCTTCGACGCCGGAAAAGCTGACATACTGGCATTTGGTAAGGCAGTCGATGGTTTCGCAGCGGATGCACAGATCCGGTTCAAATTGGATAGGCTGCACGAAAAACCTCCTGGTGAATAGCCATTATTCATGCCCGCCCGATGCGGCCGAAACCGCTTCGGGCTGAATGTTATATCCCAAGGCAGTTATTCTGCCTGTACAATACGGAAGTCCGGTACAATTTGTAGCCGCAGGGTTTCAGGCCCTCAAAGTGCAGAACGCGAAAACCGCCTGCCATAAGGCTGTCAATGGTTTCACGGTAGGGTTCCCGTTGAGAGTCGTCCAGTATGATAACGCCTTCATCCGAAAGCGCAGCAATGCTTTTGTTCAGGCAGTTGGGCCGGTCGGCGCCGTCGATGACAATGATATCGTATTTTCGGCCGTTTTCCATTACGGCATGGGCGTAACGCCCGTTTTCATCTTTTTCCCTGAAAAGAACGGTGACATTTCCGGGCGCACTGCCGCATATCCATTGGTACCATTTTTCGTCATATTCCACGGAAGTAACGGAGCGGACACGTCTGGCGTAGAAAAGGGTGGAAAAGCCGCTGCCGAATTCAAACAGGTCCATGTCCGAGCGCAGCCGTTCCTTTAAAAAACCGATGGCCGGATAGTTCATCCACGGAACAGGGTTGCCTTCCTTGTCCAGGGGTTTGCCTTCCTTGTAGCTTTTATCCCATCCGGTGGCAAACAGGTAGGACTTTCGCCTTCGGATGAGTTTTCGAAAGCCCTTGAAGTATAGATCCAGATAGCTCATGCGGTGTCCTGTTTTTGATTGGCGGAATCATTAAAAGCCGTCATATTGATTATGTGCGCAACAGTTTAATGCCATACGTAATCAGGCGGGGATTGGCATGCCACAGCCGAAACGCCTGAAAATATTTTTTTCTGGCTTCCCCTGCCTTGCCCGCCGATGCCAGTGCAATCGCGTATTTCAACAGATAGACCGCGTGCGCTCTGGGCCTGGAGGCCAGATCATCCTGAATTTTTATATAAATCCGCTCATATCCCTGCACAATGTTGCCGGGGTTGCCGCTGATCCGGGCCCTGGCATCCGTCCGTTTGTTCGACAAGGGCGCTTTTACCGATTCAAAGCGGAAATCGCGGGCCAGACGGATATACAGGTCATAGTCCTGTCTTGCCCGAAGTGCGGCATCGAACATGCCGGCTTTGACAAGGGCCGACCTGCGGCAGAGCATCGTGGAAAGCTTGGGTGCACGGCCCCCTGTTTTGCAGAGCAGCGGCTCCAGAATCCACCCCTGCATCTTCGGCAGCACCGTCCTCACGGCCCCGTTTTTTTTCCAGTCGAAAAAGCCCGTATCGATGACGCCGACATCCTTTTCAGCCGCATCCATCATGATAACCTGTTTTTCGAGCTTTTCGGGCAGCCAGTCTTCGTCATCATCCAGGAAGGCGACATATTCCCCCAAAGCATGCCGGATGCCGACATTTCTTGCTTCCGCCCCGCCCTTGCTGCTGTCATTGACGATGTAGCGGATGCGTTCGTCGCTGAACTGTCCGGTAATGGTTTTTTCAGTCGCCAGCTGCTCGGCGGTCCCTTTGGCGTTGTCATCCACAATGATGACTTCCAGGTCGGCAAAGGTCTGATCAAGAACGCTCCGGAGCGCCCTTCCAACAAGGTCCGGGCGTCGATAGCTGGGGATGACGACGCTGACGCGCGGTGAACGATGCATTGCGAATACCTGTCATCAGGAAGGGTGCATTTGTGGCGCCCCGGGTTGAACGACGAGATGAATAACGCGTTTATGGGCCAAGCCCCGTTTGCTAAACACTTCCAATGCCGTGAAACAGCCTCTAAACGGTCCAGTGCTCTCTTTTTTCTGCGGCTGATAATATACCACCTTTAAACAAAAATGAAATCAATTCTTTCCTGTTGCCCCGGATACCCGGTAAAATGATGATTGATGGACTCCCCCCCGGTTTTTTTCAAAGCGATCATTTGACGACTTCGCGAAAGTCCAATAGCGGTGTTATGCGCAATTACTCAAAATTTGCGGCTTACGCCCTGTACACCTGCATGTACGATAAGTGCTCTGCATTCTTAGAAAATGGTCAATTCTTGATCTTTAACTTTTTTAAAGCCGTCTGATCGCGACTGTTGACAGGTGCATCTAATTTAGGAAAGTCGAAGTATGGAATTGAAATGTGTGGTATTCTGATCTATAATAAAAAATACTGCCTTTCATTGATTTTGCCTTGAACTGAACAGGATTGAAAAATCCACGGTTTTACGGATTTCACCATCGCCCCTGTCCGGCAAAAGAAGTGATCCGCCAGATATGACGTTATAAAGGCAAGTCATGCGGTCCAGCACCACAGAGCCGCAGGAAAAAACACCGGTACCGGCCAGTGCGTGCCATTCGCACCCGCGGTGGCGCCGGGGCAATCAATTTTCAATAATGAAAGGAGAGCAGATGAGACCGGGACAATGGATAAGGGTTGTTTTGTCTTTTTCGCTTCTCGTCGCTGCAGCAGGGACTGCATGGGCGGACAGCACCGTTACGACAACCAGGGATGACAAGGGCGTCTGGTTCATTACGGGCGATGAATCCGCAAGCCTGTACGACGTTTTTGAAGCCATGGGGTATGCCGTGGCAACGGACCGGCTCTGGCAGGCGGAAACCTTCCGCCGTGCGGCACGGGGGACGCTTGCGGAAATCACCGGCCGGCAAGAAGACCTTCAGCAGGATGTCTTGATCCGCACCATCGGCTATACCGTTGAGGAGCTCGATAATGCCTACAACGCAATGGATAATGATGCAAAAGACATGATAGACGGGTATGTTGCCGGGTTCAATCGCCGGATCGATGAAGTGAGCGCGAATCCCGCGGAACTGCCTTTGGAATTTCATGCGCTCACGCAGCAGCTCGGCCTTGATGATTTTTTTGTTCCAGCCTACTGGACCACTCGGGACGTGCTGGCATGGCAGGCCACGATGCTGCGCAATTTTGACCCGGAGGCGACCCGGCAGGGGCAGCTCGACAATGCCGCGCTGCTGCAGTACCTGGCCACTGTTTTCGGTGATGTCCAGGGCATGGTGATGTTTAACGACCTTCGCTGGCTCAATGACCCCGACGCCCTGACGTATATTCAGGAAGCGCCGGGCGAAGCGGGTGCGGCCCTGCAGGCTGCGCCGGTCCAGGGTGAAGATCTCCCCGATCTGGCCCGTCTCAAAGCCATGGGCGATTTGTCCACAGTGGCCAGCAATGTCGGGCGGATGTGGGCCGACCGGGAGGAACGGCTCAGGGAAATCAATGCATTCCCCGAGATGGGGTCCTACGCCTGGGTGCTGTCCGGCGACAAGACCGCCTCCGGCAATCCCACTGTTTATTCAGGGCCCCAGATGGGGTTCAGCACGCCGGCCATCACCATGGAGGGGTCCATCGACGCGGCCGGGCTCAGGGTTTCGGGCATGGCCATTGCCGGTCTGCCGGGCATCGTCATCGGCCGGACCCCGCACCATGCGTGGTCCATGCAGGTGGGACACGCCCGCACCATGGACTATTATTTCGAGCCGCCGCCAGGCATGGCACCGGAAGGGTATTATACATCGCGTGAAGAAGAAATCTATGTGGCAGGGCAGGAGGACCCGGTGATCATCACGGTATATCGCACCCCCAACGGTCCGGTAATAAATCCCATGCCCTTTGTACCGGACACTTACGTTGCCAGCCCTGCAAACCCCATCGTTTCATGGAAATACGCCCACTGGGGCATGGAACTGCACACAATTTCAGCCTTTCTGAAAATGACCCGTGCCAGGAGCATGTCCGCCTTTGGCAGGGCCCTTGAAGACGTAGGCGTCTCCCAGCATTTCTGCTATGCCGACCGTAAAGGCAATATCGCATACTGGATGTCGGGCGTGGACCCGGTCAGACCGGATTTCAATGCGGAGGGCAATCGGGTGGACTGGCGTCTCCCCCAGGGAACCCTGGTGGACCCGGTCAAGTGGGATGCCGCCAACCGGAACCCCCTTTCTTCGGACCGGAATACGGAGAGGGGTTTTTATGCGGGCTGGAACAACAAGTCCAGCGCGGAACTCCGCAATTCGCCAAACAACATGAGCTACATGTTCGGCCCGTTCCACAGAGCCCACGT
>SKZX01000346.1 GCA_007127175.1 Desulfobacterales bacterium | reverse complement strand
TTCGTTTCCTTCCGGTCGCTGGCGGGGATCGGGCAGGGTAAGTGCCGAGGCGATGGCGCAAACAGGATACAGCACCCCTTTTTCGCGGGCCTCGATCAGCATTCGCGACAGCCTGGGGTCAAGGGGCATCTTGGCCATCACCCGCCCTTTCGGGGTGAGCCGGACCGCATCCCTGGAAGCCCTTCCCTTTTTCCCGCTTTTTCGTTTTTCAATGGCCCCCAGCTCAACAAGAATATTGAACCCTTCTTTTATCTGGTGAGTCGGCGGCGCATCGACAAAGTCAAATGTTTCGATATCCCCAAGCTTCAGCGCGACCATCCGCAGAATGACTTCTGCCAGGTTGGCCCGCAGGATCTCCGGCGGGGTGTAAAGGGGCCGGGAGAAGTAATCCGCCTCGGAAAAAAGCCGTATGCATACGCCCCCCTGCACCCTGCCGCAGCGCCCCTGACGCTGATCGGCGCTGCTCCGGGATATGGGCGATACCGGCAGCGCGGTGGTCCGGGTCGAGGCGATGTAATTGGATATACGGGCAAGCCCGGTATCGACCACGTACTTGATGCCGGGGATGGTGATGGATGTTTCCGCGACGTTGGTCGCCACGATGATCTTTCGGCCTGCGGCGCCCCGGAACACCCGGGACTGGTCCGGCGCCGAAAGCCTTGCATAAAGGGGCAGCACGGTGGTCGCTTTATACCGCTTCGCTTCCAGGATGTCGCAGGTTTCCCGGATATCCTGCTCGGTCGGCATGAACACGAGGATATCGCCGAAAGGGGACTGTCTCACGATCCGGTCGATCGCGTAAATTGCGCCGTCGACATATGACCCGTCATCCGTGTTGTCGGCGAACGTCTCAGGCGGCAGATACTCGGTCTCAACCGGGTACATCCGCCCGGAAACGTCAACGACGGGCGCATCAAAAAACGCCCTTGAAAATTTTTCCGTGTCAATGGTCGCGGAAGTGATAATAAGCTTTAAATCCGGGCGCTTTTTTACAAGCCCCTTGAGTATGCCCATCAGAAAATCGATGTTCAGGCTTCTTTCGTGGGCCTCGTCCACGATAATGGTATCGTATTCGTTCAGGTACCGGTCGGTCTGGGCCTCGGAAAGGAGCATGCCGTCGGTAACCATCTTGATGACCGTTTCTTCACTTGTTTTGTCAGAAAAACGGATCCGGTACCCCGCGCTTTCTCCCGTCTGCTGCCCTATTTCTTCGGCGATTCTTGCGGCCACGGTGATGGCGGCGATTCTTCTGGGCTGGGTGCAGGCGATACGCCCCTCGAGGCCGCGGCCGGCTTCCAGGCAGAATTTCGGCAGCTGCGTGGTCTTGCCGGACCCGGTTTCGCCGGACACGATCACGACGGAATTTTCGCTGATAAGCCGTATAATATTGTCTTTTTCCCGGCAAATGGGCAGGTCCGGAAAGCCCAGGTTGCTGGGCAGGGCCGCTGCACGCCGGTCCTTCAGTGCGGCTGAGCGTTCAAGGCGTTGATGGATATCCGTCAACCGCCTGCCGGCATTGCGATGATCGATGCCGTTGCTTTTCAGTTTATTTTTAAGCCCGGACACCTGCCGCTCAATGGCATGGCGGTCCCTGTGAAGCGCGCGGGGCATTGCGGCCTCGATTTTTTCAAACAAGGGTGAAAGCGATTTCGGCGTCATAGGGTATAAAAATCTTGCGTATTATCAAAAAAACGGTTTTCCCGGGATGAACGGGCCAGATAATATCATGTTCCCGCCGGTCATGAAAGCCATGAAGGCAAACAAATGCTTTTCTTTCCGGCGGCATGCATGTTATGTATTATTTTCAGGCGTTATGCGCCGAACCGACATAATAACCCTCAATTTTTATGGTTTGCGTTGAAAAAACAGTTCACGCTATATATGCGGCTGCTTGCCTTAACCTGCCTGTACCTGACGGCACCGGCGTTTGCCGCTGTCTGCCTTTCAAGCGACGGGCATCCCCAGCAGGCAATTCCCCCGGCGTTCGTCCTGTGGTCATGGCTTGCAGGGACGGGCATTCTGTTTTTCTGCATGCTCATGGCGCTCATACTCCTGTATGGACGTCTGAAAAACAGAACAAAAGCGCTGCAGGATGAAAAACAGCGGCATTTTATGGCGGATGAAAAATCCGCCCGCAACGAGCGGCTCGTCAGGGAAATCTATGACACCACCAACGACGTCATCTTTTTGCATGACCTCGACGGCAACCTGAAAGATGTCAACGCCACCGGCGTGCGGGAATCCGGATACACACTCGAGCAGTGGAAGCGGTTCAACATCAGGGACCTGGTGCCGGAAAGGGTGCGACACGAATGCGACCGCTACCTTGAAAGGATAAGGAAGAACGGCAAAGACCGCGGTTATATGGTGATCCGCAAGCAGGACGGGGAAGAAGTCCTCCTGGAATACAACAACAGCCTGATAAAAGACCCATACGGCCGCCCCACGGGCGTGAGGGGGATCGCGCGGAATATCACGGAGCAGCATACCACGCGCAAAGCGCTCAAAAAAAGTGAAGAAAAGTACCGCAACATCATCGATTCGATACAGGACGTCTATTACGAAGTCGATCTTGCCGGCAAAATCACCTTTTTTAACAGCGCCGCGCTCAACCTGCTCGGGTATACAGCCAAAGAACTCATGGCAAAGAACTACCGGGATGTGGCCCATAAAGACGACAAAAAAACCATGTTCGAGACGTTCCATTACGTGTACCGCACCGGCAAACCGTTAAAAGCCTTTGACTGGCGGCTCGTCAAGGCGGACAATACGGTCTGCAACGTGGAGGCATCCGTTGCCCTTCACCTTGACAAGAATAACAACCCCCAGGGCTTTCTGGGCATCCTGAGGGATTTGACCGACAGGATAGAAGGTGAAAAAAGACGGCGCGAGCTGGAAAATCAGCTGAACCAGGCACAGAAGCTGGAATCCATCGGCACCCTTGCCGGCGGCATCGCGCACGACTTCAACAATATCCTGTTTCCCATCATCGGGTACACGGAAATGACCATGGAAGAGCTGCCCGTGGACAGCCCCCTGCAGGAGAACATGAAAAAAGTCCTGAAATCGGCATCCCGGGCCAAGGCAATGGTTCAGCAGATCCTTGCCTTCAGCCGGCAGCGGGCGGACGAACATTCAGAGCCCGTGCACATCGCGCAATTTATCAAGGAAATCGTCAAACTCCTCAGAAGCACGTTCCCCAGCACCATTTCCATCGAGGACCATATTGCAAAAGAAACGGGCAGGATAGCAATCAACCTGTCCAGCTTTCACCAGGTCATCATGAACCTGTGCACAAACGCATTGCATGCCATGGAGGACATGTCCACAGGCAAGCTTTCCATTACGGCCGAACAGATCCGCATCACCCAAACGGATATCGGCCGCTACCCGAACCTGACAACCGGCGATTATGTCCGCATCCGAATCGCCGACACCGGGGAAGGCATCCCCCCGGAAAGCATCGGGAAAATATTCGAGCCCTATTTCACGACCAAGCCCCAGGACAAGGGGACGGGGTTGGGGCTCTCCGTCAGTTACGGGATCATTAAAAACGCCGGGGGCATTATCACTGTCAACAGTGTTCCCGGCGAAGGCGCGCAATTTGACATCCTGCTGCCCGTCATGGACGAACAGGAAACCGTGCCCGCTCAGAATAACGATTATTTCTCCTCCTTGCCCACCGGAAAAGAGCACATCCTGCTTGTCGACGACGAGCACCGCATCGTGGAGCTTGAAAAGCAGATGATAGAAAGCCTTGGATACAAGGTTTTCTCCAGGACAAGCAGCATCGAGGCTCTGGAAGCCTTCAAGTTCGACCCCCACAAATTCGATATCGTCATCACCGATCAGACCATGCCCAACATGACCGGCAAGGAACTGGCAAAGGCGATACTGGACATACGGCCGGACATACCCATCATCATCTGTACCGGCTTTTCAGAAAAAGTGACCCTTGAAAAAACAAAAAGCATAGGGATTAAGGCGGTTCTGGCAAAACCCATACCCAAAACCGACATGGCGATTACCATACGGCGTGTCCTTGATGAAGCATGTGACCGACAACCCCATTGACCCGTTAACAACCACCTGTAACTCCGAAAGGGTTTTTCATGGACCTCTCATCCATCAAAATTCCTGAGAATGTGCCGATCCTTGTCGTGGATGACGAACCGGACATCACCGAAATGATCTCCCATGCGCTCAAGCGCAAGGGATATACCTGCATGACCGCTGAAAATGCAGGCGAAGCATTGAAACTGCTGACCAGTATCCCAATTGATATCGTGATCACGGATATCCGGATGCCGGGGTTGAGCGGGGTTGACCTGCTGAAAATCATCAAGGCGGAATTCGATGCCGATGTGATGGTCATGACGGGTTTTACCGAAGAATACGATTACGAGTCCGTCGTTATGGCCGGCGCCGCCGATTTCATTCATAAACCCATCAGCTTCAGGG
>SKZX01000374.1 GCA_007127175.1 Desulfobacterales bacterium | reverse complement strand
TGGATTTTTCCGTTGAACGTTTTGATGGCTGCGTTAACGAGCGGATGTGCCCTGGCTTCACTTTCCAGTTGGTGCTGTTTTTTTTTAAGGGAACTCCGGTCGGGTCCGGTCTGTTTTGCATCGATAAAAACTTTCAGCGGCTTTTGAAAGAAATCATGGCAATGCTTTTCAACGGCCGCAATGTTTTTTTTCTTTTGAAGCAGGCTGATATTCGGATGGGTCGATATAATTTCTATCAAGATCCGGTCGGGCGGTTCAAAGGAAAGGGCGCCGTCGGCGAGGCAGGCCCCGAGTCCCGGTGATTTGCTGCATATCCACTGTTTCAGGCGCGACCATGTTTCGTCCGTATCTGTTTGCAGCAGCGCTTCATTGGAACATGTTGAATTTTCAGACAATTCACCCGGCGGCAGGTCTGCCGGATCGCCCTTGGTTGAAAAGTTCTCCGTCGAAGGTGGGATTCCGGCCGTTTCCGGCATGTTTTTGTCCGGGAGGCCAGCTTCACCCAAATCATGGTCTTTGCTGGGACGGGCATCCGGGGGGTTGCAGGGTGGGGTCGCCGGGCCGGGTATGCGGGGTGCTGATACCTGTTGCAGGTTTTCATCACCCATCCCTGTTTTGATTCGGTCGAGCTTTTCGATGAGCGTGTCCATTGAAAAGGCGGGCTTGATCTGCATCAGGCGGAAAAAGGTCATTTCAAGGGCGGTCCTCGGGGAGGCCGATTGCTTGATGCGCCATTCTTCTTCGAACAGAACGTCGAGCGCCTGGAAGAGATAGGGTTGGCTGATATTTTTTACCTGTTCAGCCATCAGTGCCCGCTCATGGGCGGCGATACCGGAAAGGGGCGAGGTGCCGGCAAGGAGACCCGGCGATGACGCGTCCCGGGTCGCGTCTTCCATTTTTACGATCAAAAGGTTCCGGAAATGTTCCATGAGCGCGGCGTAGAATTTCATCAGGTGGCGGCCCTGCCTGTAGAGCGCATCGCAGATATCCAGAATGGCCGCCATGTTCCCGGAAAAAAGGGCTTCGGATATGTCAAAAAGCACCTGCCGGTCGATAACCCCAAGAATATCGATCACTTCCTTGTCTGTGATATCCTGTGAGGAACAGGTGATCACCTGATCCAGCAGGCTCAGGCCGTCCCGGATGCTGCCGTCGGCTTCGCGTGCGATCAGCGCCAGGGCTTGTTCGCTGATGCCTATTTTTTCTCCGGCACAGAGCGTTTTCATGTGGGCGGCAATGGCGTCGATGCCGATCCTGCGCAGATCATGGCGCTGGCAGCGCGACAGGATCGTAATGGGAATTTTCCGCGCCTCGGTGGTGGCGAATATGAAAATCACATGCTCCGGCGGTTCTTCCAGCACCTTGAGAAGGGCATTGAAGGCGGCGTCGGTCAGCATGTGCACTTCATCGATGATGTAGATCTTGTAAGGGCTGTGTGCGGGCCTGTATTTGGCGTTTTCCCTGATTTCGCGGACGTTTTCGACCTTATTGTTGGATGCGCCGTCGATTTCGAGGACATCCATGCCGTTTCCGGCGGTTATTTCCTTGCAGGACCGGCACTCATTGCAAGGTGTTGCCGTGGGGCCTTCGCTGCAGTTGACGCACTTGGCCAATATCCGTGCGATGGTGGTTTTTCCGGTGCCGCGGGGGCCGGAAAGCAGGATCGCATGGGCCAGGCGTCCGGACATAAGGGCGTTGGAAAGGGTTGTCGTCACGTGGGCCTGTCCCACGACATCCCCAAACGTTTGCGGGCGGTATTTTCGGGCAAAAACAAGGTATGCCATATCCGCACTTCCTCTATGAAACACTGAAACAGCCGCTTTTTCCGGTTCCGTCACCCTGAATGCCATGCCGGTTTGGTAATCTTGCTATTAAACGGGTGGCGGTATGATACACCATTATGAGGAAAAAAGGCGGGTTTTTCAACAGGCCGCCTGCAACTGCCGCAGCAGGCGATCGTTCGTTTTACAATTTTTACAATAAGTGGCGGAGAGAGAGGGATTCGAACCCTCGGTGCCCGTTAAGACACACACGCTTTCCAGGCGTGCACCTTCAGCCGCTCGGCCATCTCTCCGCAGCCAATTGCTTCCATTTTCTTCAGCCCGATTCTATCCGACGGCTGGAATCCGAACAGATTGCGCTGATTGCAAACCGGTGTTGTTTGCAAATTTTTCTAAATAGAAAATTTGCCTTTTGTTGTCAACCATTATTCTTTTGCCGGGCAAAGTCAAGCGCCTGCAAGGTTGACGGATATGTCTGAGGATGTTTGATGGAAGCGCATTGCCAATAAGTTCAGGGGCGCATGGCGGCGCTTGGTTTCGTATCTGCTTCCGGCAGTGTGATGGTAAATGCCGTGCCTTTTCCAGGCGCGCTGTCTACGTCGATGGTTCCGCCATGCTGCCCGATGATGTGCGAGACCGTTGAAAGGCCAAGCCCAAGCCCCTTGCCTTCTTGTTTGGTCGTGAAAAAGGGATCAAAAATTTTTTTGCGGTCTTCTTCCGAAATGCCGCATCCGTCATCGGCAACGCGGATTGAGACCCTGTTGTCCCGGCCGCTGTGCCAGGATTCGATTTTCAGGGTGCCGCCCCGGTCCATGGCATCGATGGCATTGAAGATCAGGTTGATAATACATTGCTGGATCTGGTTGAAATCCCCCCACACTTTTGGCAGGTTTTCCGCCAGGTTCATTTCAATATGGAGATGGTTCAGTTCCAGTTTGTGACGACTGAGCATCATGCATTTTTCCAGCAGTTCACCAATGTTCACTTCACCGTAGCAGACCTCTGATTTTCGGGAAAAGGCCAGGAGGCCTGAGACAATGGACGCACAACGGCTGACCTCGCTTTCAACGAGGTTGAGGAATCGCGTGAATTTTTCCATTTCATCGGCGGTCAAGGATTCACCGCGCCCCAGAATTTTTATCATCAGCCGGATATAGTTGAGTATGCCGCTTAGCGGGTTGTTGATTTCATGCACAACACTGGCGGTAAGACGGCCCAGGGACATCATTTTGTCCTGATGGAAAAGCGGGTCGGCAAGGGGGTCTGAAGAATGCCCTGAAGGCTGCATGTCGCAAGGGCGGGGGCCTTTCTGGTCGATATGGACGGCTTCTGCAGGGGCATACATGTTTTTTATTACGGGCAATTGGCCGGCTGGTTTTTCCCCCGCGATTTCCAGCATCTTTACGATGTCCTGTTTTCCGATCAGGTGAGTAGCATCAATGTCGTCCGGCCGGGGCGTGCCCCCCGTCGGGACAGCCCTGTCGAGTTGCAGGGCCGCATCAACCGCCATGAGAAAATCTTCTTCCGTCAATGGCTTGGCCAGGTAGTCGGTGGCACCGGTTTTAAAGGCCTCCACCGCAGAAGAGATATCGGCATATCCGGTGATGACGATGACGCGTGTTCCAGGACATTCCTGCCGGACCTGCCGGATGACGTCCAGGCCGTCCATGTCCGGAAGCCTGAGATCGGCCACGAGCAGGTCATATCCCTTAGTTCGCATGGTGTCGAGGGCGCTTTTTCCGGTTGAAGCCACATCAACACCGTAGCCTTCTTCCTTGAGGGCCATTTGATACCCCTGCGCCAGGAGGGATTCATCCTCCAGGAGCAGGACCCGGGGATGGCCTGTAAAATCGTTGTTAATCCATTCGTTTGCAAGGTTCACAGCCGTTTCTCCTCGCTCATATAGGTAGCGTTCGGTCGGCCCCGCTTAGGTTCCCACTGCCAGAAACCCCTCCGCGATATCGTCAAATTCAGTGAGAATGCGGTTTTCTTTGAAGCGCCAGATGTGTGCGGCGCCATGAAGGCAGGTACTCACACAGATCCCGCACCCCTTGCAGACGGCCGGGTTGATCATGGCCACTCCTCGACTCTCGTCAAATGCAATGGCCTCGTGTTCGCAGACGCTGATGCAGGTCCGGCAGCCTTGGCAGGATTCCGAATCGACCCATGCAATTGTATAGGGCACTGCAACCGTTTTCCGCATTGCCAGTTCCAGCGACCGTGCGGCTGCCCCGGATGCCTGGGCCACGGTATCGGTAATGTCTTTGGGTGCCTGGCAGGTGCCGGCCAGGAAAATGCCCGCTGCAGGGGTATGCAGCGGGGCGATTTTCTGGTGGGTTTCCGAGAAAAAGCCGTCTTGTCCCCGCCTGATACCGAATATCCGCGCAACCTCGCCCGCATCCGTGCGCGGGATCATGGCCGTGCACAGGACGACCATGTCCACGGGGATGCGATAGGGCCGGTTCAGCAGGGTGTCCTCTCCGATAACGACCAGTTTTCCGCTCTCCTCAGGGTTCGCCCGACCCCGCTTGACCTGGGCGGGCCGGCTCCGGACGAAAAGCGTGTCTTCCTCCTGGCATCGGCGGTAAAATTCTTCGTATCCCTTGCCGTAACAGCGCATGTCGATATAAAAATCATAAACGCTGGTGTCCGGGCCCACCTTTTCCTTGATCAGGTGGGAATATTTCAGTG
>SKZX01000267.1 GCA_007127175.1 Desulfobacterales bacterium | reverse complement strand
TTGAAACGGTTGATTTTTTGTGCAATGCGTTTTCTGGACCGGGCATATGCCGTATATCGAAGCACATCCTGGGGCATCAAGGGCGGACAGCAGGCTTTGATGGCGTCTTCAATTTCGTATGCCGCAACGACCCCCCGCAGCATGCCTTCCCGGGCGATGGTTTTATACAGCTTCCCAGAAATCTTTTTCTGGGCCTTCATCCGGTTTTTCAGCAGTTTCAACTGCGCCCGGTCTTGATTTTCCTTTTTGAATTGCTCGATTTCCCTGCCCGTTTCCATGTGGTTGAACAGAATGTCCATGTTTTTCGGGTTTTTTAAAAGCCTGTCGGCAACCGTATTGATGGTGGTCCCGCTGCTTAATTGCCCGTATGTCTGGAAGTCCTGGATTTGGGCCTGTGTCTCTTCCATGGACCGGTCCGCCTCCAGGATGGTGTTTAAAAAGGACTTCAATATACCGGTCACGGTATTGTAGTTCAGGCAGTCCTCCATCCGGTGCCCGACCAGGGCATAGTGCTTTATCATGAAAAAATCATCCGGGTGGAAATCCGTGTAAAGAAGGGGGTTGTTGAAAAGTTCCTCCGGGAGAAGCCATTGTTCGCCGAAGTTCAACGCCCTCAGTTCATCGATGTCCTTTCTTGCCTCGTTGAAATGCATGAACAACTCGGCGCAGACATCCCTCATGATGGTGTTTCGGCGTTTGGTGATTTCCAGGACTTCTTCGCGCAGCTTGATGTGCGATTCGCTCCGGTGGGAGACCTCCTGTTTGCGGACCACGTTCTTGAAATGCTGGAATGCCGTCTCAAGCCGGTTGTTGACCCTTTCAATCAGCAGCTTGACCAGGGCGATCTGGGCAAGATAATCGATCTGGACTTCCTGGAGGGATTTTGCCTGGTTAAGGGCATTGGTCATGAGTTTCCGGCAGGTCTCCCTGAAAATCGATATTTCCCGGTGCCAGTTGTCTTTCTGACTGGTCATCAACGGCCTGGACGCGCGGGAATGCTTCATGATCATCTGCAGGACGATGTGGTCCGTCATCTTGACGAACTCCGGGCTGACAAGGACATCATAGCGAAGGTTGTCCACCCCCAGCTTCAGCCTTTCAAGCGGGATTTCAATGGAATAGGCCGACAGGTGGAGGCCGCCTTCAGCCCGGAATGTGTTCTCCGATGGATCCATTTATGGGGCTGCCCATTTAACCGTTTGTTTTTGATGGGTATATGTAGAAGTCCCCTGCCTTGGGTCAATATGCATGTTCATCACCGGGAAACGACTTTTCCCGGACCTCCCGGACGTAGGCTGATACACCCTCTACCGCGTTTTTCCGCAGGGACGCATATTGTTTGACGAATTTTGGCAGGTGTCCGTCGTTGAGGCCCAGCATGTCGTGGAGCACCAGGACCTGGCCGTCGCACTCCCGTCCGGCCCCGATGCCGATAGTAGGAATCCTGAGGGCGGCGGTGATGTTTTTTGCGATGTCTTGAGGTATGCCTTCCAGGACAACTGAAAACGCGCCGGCGGCTTCAACGGCCTCTGCGTCCATGCGCAGGCGCTCTGCATCCCGCTGGACCCGGTAGCCGCCAAGCATGTGAACGGACTGCGGGGTGAGGCCGATGTGGGCCTGAACGGGAATCCCGGCATCGGTCATTGCCTTGATCCGGTCGATGACCGTTGCCCCGCCCTCCAGCTTCACTGCTGCGGCCCCGGCTTCCTTCAAAAAGCGCCCGGCGTTATAGACCGCCTCGGAAAGGGATACCTGGTAGGACAAAAAAGGCATGTCCCCCACGACGAGGGCTCTTTTGGCCCCTCTTGCCACGGTGCGGGTATGGTAGATCATCTCGTCCATGGTGACGCCAAGGGTGCTGGCGCCGCCCTGCACCACCATGCCCAGGGAGTCGCCGACCAGCAGGATGTCAACGCCCGATTCATCGGCGATCCTGGCAAAGGGGTAATCATATGCGGTCAAAGAAACGATGGGGGTCTTATTCCGCTTCATTTCCAGAAGTGTTTTTACGGTAACCGCCTGGGTCATTTTTTTCTCCTTACGGATAAAGCGCCGTCCTGGCAGGCGCGATTGCCTGCGCTGCATGTCCGGGCGCCAAGGTCAGGGTGAACATAGTTATTGACTAAACCGTGCGGATTCCTTATAAAAATGTTTCCGTAAAAATCGGGTTTTTACAGTTTCTAAAGATTACGGTACTATATAATAAAAATCAAATATTATTATAAATTCGCGAACCGTATTTTTTCTTTTTGACCGCATTTTCAGGCCTTGTGGTGCTTATGATACAGCTTGTAAGGGGTTTCAGGGACATACTTCCCGGTGAAGCCATGGTGTGGCAGCAGGTCGAGCAGGCCGCCAGGGACCGTTTTGAATGCTTCGGGTTCAGCGAAATCCGGACGCCGGTAATCGAGCAGACAGCGCTGTTCAAGCGCAG
Source organism: Desulfobacterales bacterium (assembly GCA_007127175.1). Lineage (GTDB taxonomy): Bacteria > Desulfobacterota > Desulfobacteria > Desulfobacterales > Desulfosalsimonadaceae > B1SED10-16. Next base: position 2,045 of record SKZX01000267.1, on the reverse strand, counting down.
CATCGGCGAGGATACCGATATCGTCGAAAAGGAGATGTATACCTTTCCCGGCAGCAAAGACACGCTTCTGACCCTTCGGCCGGAAGCGACCGCTTCTGTTGTGCGGGCCTATATCCAGCACAAGCTGTACGCGGCGGACCCTGTCCGGAAGCTCTATTCCATCGGCCCCATGTTTCGGCGGGAACGCCCCCAGAAGGGGCGGTACCGGCAGTTCAGCCAGATCAACGCCGAGGTGTTCGGCATTGAATCGCCTTACATGGACGCGCAGTTGATTTACATGCTGACGCGGTTTTTAGATGCGTTGGACGTCCCGGGGCTGCGGGTGCATTTAAACTCCCTGGGCTGCCCCGAATGCCGCAATGGCTACCGGGATGCGCTCCGGGCGGTATTTTCAGGGAAAACGGACCGGCTTTGTTCGGACTGTGTGCGCCGGATAGACAGGAACCCGCTGCGATTGCTGGACTGCAAGGTGCCGGGCTGCCGGGAGGTAGCGGCGGATGCGCCGTCAATGGCCGATTTTTTGTGCGCCGATTGCGATGCGCACTTTAAAACAGTGACCGCAGGCCTTGATGCCATGGGGGTCGCCTATGAAAGGGACCCGCGCCTGGTGCGGGGCCTGGACTACTATACCCGCACGACCTTCGAGATTCAGACGGATGCCTTGGGCGCTCAGTCTGCGGTTGCGGGCGGTGGGCGTTATGACGGGCTTGTTGAGCAGCTCGGTGGGCCTTCGGTGCCTGCGGTGGGTTTTGCCATCGGCATGGACCGCCTGGTGGAGCTGGTCATGGCTGCCCAGCCGGTGCTGCTCAGGCCACCGGCGGTCTTTTTCGCGGCCATGGGGGCTGAGGCCTGGAAGCGGGCCTTTCAATGGGCGGGCGAACTGTCCGACCAGGGGATACGCGTGGAAATCGATTTTTCCGAGCGCAGCCTGAAGGCGTTGATGCGGAGGGCCGACCGTCTCGGGGCACAATTCGTCCTGATCGTCGGGGAGCGGGAACTCGAGGAAAAGACCGTCAGTCTGAGGCACATGGCAACCAAGGCGCAGACGGCGGTGCCGGTTGACAACCTGGTGGCGGTGGTAAAGGAAAAAATTTGGGAATCGGGAGTGTAAGCTGTTCCCTGGCGGGCGTCGGGTTTAGAAAGGACAATTTTCCATAGGGGACAGATTTCGCCTCCCGGATCGGAGTCAAGCCCTCCAGGGGACAGATTTCCAATCTGTCTCCCGGGTCGAAGGGCCGTCCCCCGGAAAGGCTTCTAAACCGTTGGGCTATTCATCACGATTCAAATGCGTTAAAAGGTATACACAATACAGCAAACACAATAAGGAGCAACAACAGTGACGGATCAATTGGGAGACATGCGCCGCACCCACCATTGCAATGAACTGGGAAAAAGCGATCTGGGCGCACGGGTGGTATTGATGGGCTGGGTCCTGCGCCGGAGAGATCACGGCGGGGTTATTTTCGTGGATTTGCGGGACCGGGAAGGGATCACCCAGGTGGTGTTCAACCCGGTGCACAATCCGGCGGTTCATGAAAAAGCCCATTCCATAAGAAACGAGTACGTGATCGCCGTTGCCGGCCGCGTGGACGCCCGACCCGAAGGCATGACCAATCCCAATCTCGTCACCGGGGAGATCGAGGTCCTGGTCGATGAGCTCAAAATATTGAACCGGGCATCAACACCGCCTTTCATGATCGAGGAGGAAACCGATGCAAGCGAGAACATCCGGCTGAAATACCGCCACATCGATCTTCGACGCCCCCGGCTGCAGCGCAACATCATCATGCGACACAAGGCGGCCGCGGCAGTTCGCGAATACCTCAACGGGCTGGGTTTTCTGGATATTGAAACACCATTCCTGACCCGTTCGACCCCCGAGGGAGCCCGGGACTACCTGGTGCCCAGCCGTCTGAACCCCGGTACGTTTTATGCGCTGCCCCAGTCCCCCCAGCTGTTCAAGCAGTTGCTCATGGTGTCCGGTTTCGACCGGTATTACCAGATCGTCCGGTGCTTCCGCGATGAAGACCTGAGGGCCGACCGGC
>SKZX01000134.1 GCA_007127175.1 Desulfobacterales bacterium | reverse complement strand
TTGGGGAAGAAAAAGCCGTACACGTAATCGTTTTCAGGGATGCGGGAAATCCGAACCGTCGCCCGGGTCAAAAGCCCCATGCGCCCTTCGGAGCCCAGCACGAGGTGCCGGAGGTCGGGCCCGGCAGCGGACGCGGGATAGGGCGGGAAGGCCATTTTCCCCCGGGGCGTGACCATATCCCCGCCGGCAAAAAGATCTTCGATCCGGCCGTAATACAGGGACTGCTGACCGGACGAGCGCGTGACCACCCACCCGCCCAGGGTGGAATAGTCAAAGGACTGGGGGTAATGCCCCAGGGTATACCCATGGGGTGACAAGGCGGCTTCAAGGGCCGGTCCGGTGATGCCCGCACCGAACGTTGCCAGCATGTTTTCAGGTTCCAGGGCGATCAATTGGTCCATCTTTTCCAGCGACAGCGAAAGGACCGGGGCTTCGGTGTCCGGAACGCTCAGATGTCCCACGACGCTTGTGCCGCCGCCATAAGGGATGACGATCATCTGATGCTTGTCTGCATAGGCAAAGGCGTCTTCGGCTTCTTTCTCGGACGCCGGCGTGGCAACGGCATCGGGAAAGCGTTTTAAGGTGCCGCTGCGCATGGCCACCCAGTCCGGCAGGCTTTGCCCGTGGGCATGCTCAAACCGGTCATGGGGGGAAAATGAAAGTTTCTTCGATGTTTTTGGAATGCGCGGGGCGGGCACGTTTTCAAGCATGGCGTCCAAGGGGATGCTGCGGGTTGGGGTTGCGGGCCCGACCCGTTCCTTGAGAATTTCAAGGGCTGCGTCGGGAAGGTCCATCCGGATTTCAACGTCCCCCCATCCATCGTATCGTTTCATGCGGCATCTCCATTGCAGTGTGTATTAAAAAAAACCCTCCAGGGGACAGGCTTCCAGTCTGTCTCCCGGGTCGAACCAAAAATCTTCCAGGGGACGGACTTCCAATCCGTTCCCCGGGTAAAAGCAAATTTTCACTGAAGGCCCCGACTTGAACCCGGGAGACAGACTGGAAGTCTGTCCCCTGGAGGGTCTGCAAACCCGACTCTGACCCGGTAATGCCCCCGGAAATATTCCAACGTCGTTTCCCCGGGAATCGACGGGCCTCCCATCGTTGTCTTGACAGACGGGATTGTTATCTAATAATTATAAGAATAAACTGGAGGTGTCAGCAGGTCGTCATCGTTGTTTTTGCGATCGGTAACACGCAAAAACCCTTTCGCCTGCTCCAAGGACACTTAAACGTAAATTCGTCCATATGTCAAGCATCTGTCAAGGGATGGACGGTTTACAGCGCCGGATTGACCATAACACAGGAGGGGTTTTATGAGCAGGGTCTTTTATTTGCAGGCATCTCCAAGGGGAACGGAATCGTTTTCCATTGCCGCTGCCAATGCCTTTGTCGAAGCATACCGGGAATATCAGCCGGATGACGAAATCATCGTGAAAAATGTTTTCGACATGGACCTGCCTGCCTTTGATGGCATGATTTTAGACGCGAAATACGCCATCATGCATGGAACAAGCCCGTCGGAGGACCAGAAAAAAGACTGGGCGCGCGTGGAAGAGATCATCAATGCGTTCAAAGCCTTCGACAAATACGTGTTTGCCGTTCCCATGTGGAACTTCGGCCTGCCATACCGGCTCAAGCATTATCTCGATATCCTGGTTCAGCCCGGCTATGCCTATAGATATACGCCTGAAGAAGGCAACACCGGCCTGGTGGCGGATGCACCTGTGTTCGTGGCATACGCTCGCGGGGGATCTTACCCCAGGGGCAGCGAAGTGGAATATCTGGATTTTCAGGTGCCGTATTTCAAGACCCTCCTCAATTTCATGGGGCTCAGGAAAATCGAAACCGTCGTTGTCGACTCGACCCTGGGAACCCCGCAAGGGTCAAGCGCCAGCCTCGAAAACGCCATCCGCAGGGCAAGGGAAATCGCTGAAAATTTTTAGAACAATGCAATTATGTCAGGGAAGAACATGAACACGTCAGTTCGCATATATCAATCATACCTTGATTTTGCCGTGGAAACGGCCTACCTGGCCGGACGGCTGACCCTCGGGTATTTCAGGGGCGACGTATCGCCTGATTTCAAGCCCGATGACACCCCGGTGACCGTTGCGGACCGGGAGGCTGAAGCCCTCATCCGTGTCCGGATCGAGAAAAAATTTCCCGGCCATGCCATTGTGGGGGAGGAATACGGCGCCTCGAGCGGTGGGGATGACAGCCACCGTTGGTTCATCGATCCCATTGACGGGACCAAGTCTTTTGTTTGCGGGGTCCCGCTTTACGGCGTCCTCATCGGCCTTGAAATCGAAGGCCGGGTGGAGGTGGGCGTTGTTTATTTTCCCGCCTTGGACGAAATGGTCGCAGCGGCAACGGGGCACGGCTGCCGGTTGAACGGCCGCGTGGTCCATGTGTCGCCGGAAACGCGACTGGACCGTGTTACCGTTGCGTTTACCGATGCGGGCGGGTTTGCGTTTGCCAACCGCCAGGCCGCATGGGAGAAAGTCCAGAGGGCGGCCTGGTTTCGCGCGGGGTGGGGGGACGCTTACGGGCACTGCCTGGTGGCGACGGGGCGGATCGGGCTGATGCTGGATCCCGTCATGAACGTCTGGGACTGCGCGCCGTTCCCGCCGATACTGGCCGAAGCGGGCGGGTATTTCGGCGACTGGAAAGGGATGCCCACGATTTACGGCAATGAGGCAATGTCTACGACAACCGCTTTGCTGCCGGAGGTTTTGTCGCTGATCTCTGATAGGAAATAGACGCTAACCCGCATTTTATGACGGGCGCTAATCGTATTCCGCGCCGATCATTCTCTCCACCGGCAGAACAAACGCCCGCAGGTGATGGTGCGCGGCTTTCGATTTTCCGAAGGCTTCCAGGTCATCAAGGAGCGCATCGAGTGCTTCGTCGCCGACCACCGCCTGGACAATGGTATAATTTCCGGGAAAAACCTTTGATCCGAAGTGCTTCCCGTCAATTCCCTTCCCATGGACTATGGGGTGCCGCACGTAGTCGGCCAAGCCGTGGTCATCGAGGATCTTTTCAATACTCTCCGTGTACTCAAACCGGAAGGTGATGTGAACGAATTTCATGTTTTCGTCCTTTACCGGGAAACGCGTTTTTTCATGAAGGTCCGGATAATGAAATTTTGAAGCTGGTCATAATAGGTATAGGCCACCGGGATGACAAACAGGGTCAGAAACGTGGCGGATACCAGTCCGGCTGCAACCGAGAGGCCAAGGGGCGCGCGGGCCTCGCCCCCTGCACCGAAACCGATGGCAATGGGGGTCATTCCCAATATGGTCGAAATGGCCGTCATGAGGATCGGGCGGAACCGCTCCCGGGCGGCATCATATGCGGCCTCGCGGGGGTTTTTCCCCCTTGCCACCAGGGTGTTGGTGTAGTCGATGAGCAAAATGGAAATTTTGGTCACCATCCCCATCAACATGATCACCCCGATAAATGCATACACGTTGAAATTCAGACCGAACAGCCAGAGCGATCCAAAGGCCCCCACCGTTGCCAGGGGGAGCGCCGTCATGATGGTCAGGGGGTGAATGAACGATTCGAACTGGGCGGACAGCACCAGGTAAATGAATACTATGGAAAACAGGATCGTGATGGACAGGTAATAAAACGACTCCTCGAAGATTTGCGACAGGCCGGCCATTTCATAATCACTGCCGGGCGGCAGCGCGGTTTCAAGGTATTGCTCGAGTGCTGCGACAGCCGTCCCCATGGGAACGCCCGGCGGGGTATTGGTGGTAATGGTCGCGGAACGGAGGCGGTTGTACCGGTTGATCTGGCTGGGCCCGGCGGTCTCTTCGATGGTGATGAAGTTGTCGAGTGAAACCAGGCGCCCGGCCTGGTTGCGTACATAAACATCCTTGAGAATGTCGGGCGTCATTTCGCCGCGCCCGACCACGTCCGTCAATACGTCATACCGTATGGCGCGTTGTTCCACCTTGGAAATTTCAACTTCCCCGAACAGGTAGCGCAGGGTGCTAGAGATTTCGAGAACGGACACATTCATTTCCCTTGCCCGCTCCCTGTCGATATAAACCTCGAGCTGCGGCTTGTTGAGCTCGAGATCGGTGCGGATGCCGACAAAGATTTCGGGCTTGCTCGCCATCCAGTCCATGACGCTCTCCTGGAGGCGGTCGAGTTCCTCGAGGTCCGGGTGTTTCAAAACCACCTGGACCGGATCGCCGCCGTGACCGGTGAGGGTGATTTCAAGGGCGAACGCCCGCCCCTCGGTCAGCTCAGCCAGTTTTTCACGGTATTCCTGCATAATCTCGAACTGGTGGAGATCCCTTTGATGCCGCGGTATCAGCGTGACAAACGCCATCCCGCGGTTGGGCTGGCCCAACCCCCGCTGGGCCATGCCCACGGAAAGAAACTGGTGGCTGACATTGGGGTCTTCTTCCAGGATCGCCTCGATTTTTCGGGCAAAATTGTCTGTCTCCTGAATTGTTGCACCTT
>SKZX01000365.1 GCA_007127175.1 Desulfobacterales bacterium | reverse complement strand
GGACCATGTTTTCAACGCCCTTTTCGACCAGCTCGAGGTTTTCCTTGCGGTATTCCTCGGGAAGCGCTTTGCCCGGAACGACCTTGGGCCCGCCGCCGTGCATCTTGAGCGCGCGGATGGTGGAGGTCAGGACGGAAACGTGGGGCTTGAGCCCGCTGTTGCGGCACTTGACGTTCCAGAATTTTTCGAACCCGATGTCGGCTGCGAATCCCGATTCGGTCACGTGGTAGTCGAACATCTTGAGACCGATGCGGTCCGCGATGATGGAGCTCTGGCCGACGGCGATGTTGGCGAAGGGGCCGGCATGCACGAAGCAGGGCTGGTATTCGGCGGTGCACATGAGGGTCGGGTTGATGGTGTTTCTCATGAAGGCCGTCATGGCGTTGCCCACTTCGAGGTCCGCGCAGGTGACCGGTTTGCCGCTCTTGTCGAATGCCACGGTGATGTTGTTGATCCGTTCCTTCAGATCCGCGAGGTCGGTGGCGATGGACAGGATGGCCATGAGCTCGGAGGAAACCGCAATGGCGAACCGGGACTGCATGGTAAAACCGTCAGCGCGGCCGCCAAGGCCGATGACGATGTTCCTGAGCGCCTGTGCGCAGAAGTCGATGATCCAGCCCATTTCCACGCGGGTCGGGTCGACATCCAGGCGGCGCATGCCGGTGAGGCGTGCGAGCTGCTCGTCGTTGTAGTTTCTTTCATGCTGCATGCGGGCGGTCAGTGCCACCATGGCCAGGTTGTGGGCGTTCATGATGTCGTTGATGTCGCCGGTCAGACCCAGGGAAAACTCGGTCATGGGAATCAAAAGGGAGTTGCCGCCGCCGGCCGCCGTGCCCTTGACGTTCATGGTCGGGCCGCCAGAGGGCTGGCGAAGGGCGCCGCCGACGTTCTTGCCGCGCTTGCCGAGGCCTTCCATAAGCCCTACGGAAGTGGTGCTTTTGCCTTCGCCAAGGGGCGTCGGGGTGATGGCGGTCACCTCGATGTATTTCCCGTCCGGCTTGTCCTGCAGGCGGTTGATGACCTTGAGAAAATCCACCTTGGCCAGCCGGCCCATGGCCAGCACCTCTTCTTTTTCAAGGCCGAGTGTTTCTGTCCACTGCTCCGGTGTCGGCATGTTTTTTTCCGCTTCTTCGGAAATCTGCCAGTCTTCCATGTTTACCGCATCAAATGCCATGATTTTTTCTCCTTTGGTTGTCGGTTTGCAGATAAAAACCCAATGTAAATTGTATGGATGAAAATCCCATCCGGCCGGCGCTGCAGGCCGAATGGATCCCCATGGGATCAGTCCTTTTTTGAACCCTGTTGCTTGAACCCTGTTGTTTAACCCTTTATGAAATGCATTGCCAAACCCGGAATAAAAGCCGTTCTGGCAGTGATACCCGGAAAAAAGGATAAAAATGAACGAAATTTTATCTATACCATGACCCAATGGCCTTGACAAGAAGTATTTGCTTCACAATAGAATGGCATCCTGTTTTATTCCGAACGGGTAACGGTTGTCCTATCATGCCTGGGCATCTACAAGCCGACGATAAAAACCGCCCTTTTGCAGCAGCTCCAAATGCGTGCCCGATTCGATAATGGCGCCGTTGTGCATGACCAGTATGCAATCGGCAATTTTTGCCGTTGACAGGCGGTGGGCGATGATAATGGCGGTTCGTTCGGCCATCAGGTTCAAAAGCGCTCTTTGTATGCTGACTTCCGTCTCAGCGTCCACGTAGGAGGTGGCCTCGTCGAATATGATGATTTCCGGGTCGACGGCCAAGGCCCGGGCAATGGAAATCAGCTGTCGCTGGCCGGACGACAGCATATCCCCCCGCTCGTTGAGGTTGGTGTGGATGCCCTCCGGAAGGCGGGCGATTACTTTTTTGCATTGGGCCTGGGTCAGTATCCGGTCGACCTGATCATCACCCGGGTTGGCAAAGCCCGTTCCGGGCGGGAAAATATTGGCCTTGATGCTGCCGGAAAACAAAAACGGGTCCTGGGTAACCACGGCCATCCGGCTGCGCATTTCACTGCTGTTGAACTGCCGGATGTCCGTGCCATTGATACGGATGGCGCCGCTGTCCGGGTCGTAAAACCGCATGATCAGGCTGATGAGGGACGTTTTTCCCGCGCCCGTTGGGCCGACAACGGCCAGTGTTTGTCCGGCCCGGATCTCAAACGACACGTCTTTCAAAACCGGTTCACCCGGGGTATATGAGAACCACACATTCTCAGCGTGGATTGAAGCGATGCGGCGGGGGACGGGCTGGGCGCGGCCGGGTTCGGGTTCCGGGATCCGGTCGTTCTCATCCAGTATCAGAAGGATGCGTTCGGCCGAGGACAGGGCGTTCTGGGTGATATTGTATTTTTCGGCGATATCCCTTATGGGCCTGAAAAACATGCGCACGTAAGAGATGAAAATCACCAGCTCCCCCAGGCTGATCCGGCCGTCGATGATCCGGCTGCCGCCGTAGAAAATCACAACAGCCAGGGCCACGCTGCTCATCATTTCGATAACCGGCATGAACAGCGCGAATACGGTTACCTGGCGCATGCCGGCCTTGTAGTATTCGCGGTTTGTTTTCCTGAATGCAAGATAATTGTTGTGCAACTGGTTGAAGAGTTGAAGGATATGGATACCCCCGATGGTTTCCGAAAACCGGGAATTGATTTCAGCGATTTTTACCCGCAGCGTTCGGTAAGCCTCCCGGGCGGTTCCGGCAAAGCGCCAGGCGGTGTAAAAGACGATGGGAAACAGGGCGTAAACGGCTGCGGCCAGTTTCCAGTCGATGAAAAAGAGGACCAGGGTAATGCCCGCAATGAGAAACAGGTCCTTGATGACGAATATGACAACCGATGTCAGCATTTCATGCATGTTGCCGATGTCGTTGGTCACCCGTGTGACCAGGCGGCCAACGGGGTTTCGGTTGAAGAAGGGGATGGACAGCCCCTGTATATGGGAAAACAGCGTCATGCGGATGTCGTGCATGATTTTCTGGGCCGTGTGCTCCATGAGCCGCACCTGGAGAAACGTCGTCACAAAATTGAAAAACACGACGATGAGCAGCAGGAGTGCGGCCGCCCCGACGCCCCGGATGTCGTCCTGCCTGAGCTTGGAGATATCGCCGGGCGGGATGCGGTTCAGGTTGTCAAAAGAGATGCGCGCTTCCGGAAAATCGACGGTAAAAAACTGCGGGTGCCGGCTCACGACATCCCTGACATGGTCTTTATCGAGGGAAAACACAAGCTGCCTGCCCCCCCCTTTTTCCGTGTCACCCGATCCGACAGGCACGATATAGCGGTCAATGGCTTCCTTGGTGATGTAGGGGGCGGCCAGTTCGAAAACGGTTGCCGCAAGGATCAGCGCCAGGGAGAGAAGCATCACCAGCCGATAAGGCGACCCAAAAGCCGCCAGCTTTTTGATGAGCCTGTAATCCGCTGTTTTTGCCAGGTCTTTTTCGGCGAACAGGTCCTTTCCGGGGTTGCTCATGGGGCTGTACCTCCCCCGGTTTCCAGGCGCTGCAGCGCGTCGGCCCGCGCATAATAGCCGTTCTGGCTGACAAGTTGGTCATGTGTGCCGGCTTCGATGATCCGGCCGTTGTCCATGACGATGATCCGGTCGGCGAAATTGAGGGCCGCGATCCGGTGGGATGCCACCAATACCGTTTTTTCCCCGGCCATTTCCCGTATGGAGCGGATAATGATGCCGGCGGTTTCCGTGTCCACCTGGCCGATGGGGTCGTCGAACAGCATGATGGGACAGCGGCGCAGAAGCGCCCGGGCAAGAACGATGCGCTGCTTTTGCCCGCCGGACAACACGACCCCGCGCTCTCCCACCTGGGTGTCGATGCCGCGGGGAAGCGTCCGGATGGTTTCGTCCAGCGCCGCCTTCTGGACGGCCGCATCCAGGCGTTCGTCCGCAACCGTCTCCCCGAAAAGGATATTGTCCCTGATCGTGCCGGAAAACAGGTACGGCTCCTGGGGAACAAGGGCCATCTGGGCGTGAAGGCAGGCGATTTTGATGGTCCTGATGTCCATCCCGTCGATGGTGATGCTTCCGGATGTCGCATCATAACGGCGGGTCAGAAGTTCCATCAGCGTTGTTTTGCCGCTTCCCGGCGGCCCCGCGATGCCTGTGACGCTTCCTGCAGGGATCTCCATGGAAAACGATTCAATGGCGCTGACGCCGGGGTTGTCCGTAAAGGCAAAAGAGACATTTTCAAAGCGTATGTGGCCGTCTAAAGCCTGAACGGACCGCGCATCGGGGTGATCTTTGATTTCGGGTTCGGTTTCCATGATGGTGTTGATCCGGTCAAGGGAGGCCATTCCCCGCTGGATCAGGTTGGTAACCCAGCCGATGGCCATCATTGGCCACATGATCATGTTGAGATAGCTGATGAACGCGACGAAGTCCCCAGGGGTGATCCGGGCGGTAATGGCCTGGCGCCCGCCAAAGACAATCACGATGGCCAGGCTGATGTTGGTAAAAAAAACCATCAGGGG
>SKZX01000177.1 GCA_007127175.1 Desulfobacterales bacterium | reverse complement strand
ATTTCACGCATTACTGCGCCATCCCGCACGCCCACTTCGGCGTCAAATGGCCCAAGTTGGAAGAAGCCGTGAAGATCATCTGTCAAAAAGATGACTTCGCATTTCATGATTCCCTGGCCATCCGCGGTCCGTACCGGTTCATGCGCCACCCCTTATATTTTTTCTCTCTTTTGATGATCTGGTCCTGCCCGGACGTGGGGGCGGACCGGCTGCTTTTCAACGGGCTCTGGACCCTGTGGATCATCATCGGAACCATTCTCGAGGAGCGGGACCTGGTCCGGGAATTCGGCGCATCCTATCGACAATACCAGCGAACCACCCCCATGCTGATTCCATGGAAGTTTGTCGGACGCGGGAACTGATGAATTACGGCCGCACCGGTGTCGTGCTGCGGTGGGAACACCCCAACCGTTGAGGTCCTGTCAAAGATGATGAGGTATTCCCAGGCCGATCTGGCATAGGTTCCGCAACCGGCCAACATGGGGCTGGGATGCGGCAACCCCGGTATCGTGGCTTCTCTGGTACCTGGCGAAACCGTCCTGGATCTGGGCAGCGGCGGCGGGCCGGCCATCACCTACACCGCTTATATCGCCGTCGTTGATGAGGACGCCTGCATTGACTGCGAGGCCTGCGTGGACATCTGCCCCATGGAAGCCGTCCGGATGACCGACGGCATCGCCCGGGTGGATGAGGCCCGGTGCATTGGCTGCGGGGTGTGCGCCGGTCATTGCGACACGGAAGCCATCGCCCTGAAACGCACCGGTCAGAGGGAGGTCTGCGTGATGCCGGAAAAGCGTGTGGCGTAAGTTTATATGATTTTCGGTTTCCTCATCAGGAGACATCTTCACCGGCGTCAACGCCGGGTGCGCCGGCGCTGATGGTGTTGATGCGGAGATGTTCTTTGGTGTTTACATATGCTTGCTTCCAGATTCAGTATTTCCCTGGCATGAGCCAAGCAGTCGTTCATACCATGGCAGATGCGGCATTGGGGAAGGGCAAAGCCGTTATATCGCACTTTTTGGGTTCAAAAAGTGCGATATAGCCTGAAAAAAGGCCTGTTTTTTTGATAAAAAGCAATTAAATGCAGCAGGTTAGCTTGGCCCGACCCCGTTGCGCTTGATTTTTCAGAAGTATAGATATATATTCAACGTATATTGAATAAATTTATTCAGTAGTCAGGGAGTGATATGGATATACGCTTTGCACCGCACAACCTGCACCTGGAAAACCCGGACCATTTCTTTTTCCAGGACCCGCATTTGAAGGTCCTGAGACGTCAGGCCATGGTATGGGATTTCCCATTGATCTACCGGCTTCCGGTTCAATTGCCCGGAATTTACACAGTCAGCGGCGGCCGCCAGGTCGGCAAAACCACCCTGCTCAAGCAATGGATGGCTCATCTTCTGAAAAGTGGTGTCCATCCCCACGCCATTGCCTTTTTCAGCGGGGAATTGATCGACGACCAGCATGCCCTGGTCCGCCTGATAGGAGACCATTTGCAGCCGGCCGGACCCGCCGGGATGCGTTTTGTGATCATAGATGAGGTCACCTATATCAGTGGCTGGGAAAAGGGGGTGAAATACCTTGCCGACAGCGGCGCTTTGGAAGATGTGGTATTGGTGCTGTCCGGCTCGGACATGGTGATCATCAGGGAAGCCCGGATGTGTTTTCCCGGAAGAAGAGGGATGGCGGACCAGGTTGATTTTCAGGTTTTTCCCCTTGGGTTCAATGAGGTGGTCACCCTGAGCGGGACCCTGACCGCCGCGGAACGCGAGGCCCTGATGGCGCCTGTCCCGCAATTCAATGCCGAGGTTATGGAGCGGCTGTTTGCGGCCTTCAACAATTTTCTGGTTCACGGCGGTTTTTTGACCGCCATCAACGCCCTGGCGGGAGAAGGCCGTATCCCGCCGGCCATCTTTGCCGTTTACAGCGACTGGATCCGTGGAGATATGATCAAACGCAGAAAGCAGGAGCATTACCTGCGCCAGGTCCTTCAGGCCGTTTTGAGACGGCTGGGCTCACAGGTAACCTGGAATGCGCTGTGTCAGGATCTTGCCATTGACCATCCCCAGACCGTGGCCGATTATATCGGCCTGCTGGAATCGATGGATGTGGTCTATGTTCAGCCGGCCTTGCAGGAAGACAAACTGACAGCCGCCCCGAAAAAGGCCCGCAAGGTAATGTTCACCGATCCGTTTATCCTGCATGCGGTCAATGCCTGGCTGAACCCGGCAAAAGACCCGTTCACCGAGCGTCTGCGCCCCTTTCTGGACAGCCCCGAGGACTGCGGTAAACTGGTCGAAGCCTGCGTGATCGGCCTTTATCGCAGGCGTTTTCCCACGTATTACATCAAAGCCAAGGGCGAGGTGGATGTCGCTTATGTGGACGGAAGTGGTTTTTATCCCATAGAAATCAAATGGACCGGCCAACTGCGGCCAGGCGACCTCAAACAAATCGGCAAATACGCCAACAGCCTGATCCTGACCAAAACCCGCACGCCGGGAAGGATTCAGCAGATTGCCACCGAACCGCTGCCCCTGCACCTTTTCAGACTGGGGCAGGACCCACAAAACGGGGTCGGGCCAAGATAACACACCATAAACACACAACATAGATTCATTATTGCCCCTCCAATGCGGCCTATATTGAACTTTTTGGGGCTAAAAAGGACAGTATTGCAATGGCGCAAGCAACGCAGTCGTTCATGCCAGTGCAGAGAAGGCATTCTTGAAGCGCAATGCCGTTATATCGATCATTTTGGGTTCAAAAAGAGCGATATAGCCTGCAAAAATGCCTGTTTTTTGATCTTAAATCGATTAAATGCAAAAGGTTAACTTGGCCCGACCCCGTTGACGACCCATTTATAAAATGGCAATGTGGGATTCAATATGGGATTAAAAATGTAAAACAATCAAAACAACCGATGCATAGACAATGAAATAGTTTTCGCGCAACCGCCGACGGCTGTTTCATCCGGTCGGTGATCCGGTATGATGGAACCCATTTTTATCGAAGGTCGAAATTGCTGGTCTTTGGCGCATGCCCATCGCGCGGCGTTTATCATTGACGGCGAAGATTATTTCCGGGCCGTGCGCGAGGCCATGAGCCAGGCGCGCCGGTCCATCTTTATCGTCGGATGGGACCTGCACAGCGAACTGCGGCTGGTCCGCAACGGCAAGGACGATTCCCTCCCGGACACCCTCGGCGCACTGCTCAACGCCCTGGCGCGCAAACATCGGAATCTCAACATCTATATACTCCTTTGGGATTTTGCGATGATTTACGCCGTGGAGCGCGAATTTTTTCCGCATTACAAGCTGTCCTGGCGTTCGCATAAGCGCGTGCATTTCTGCCTGGACGGGGAGCACCCCGTTGGCGGTTCCCAGCACCAGAAAATCGTTGTGGTCGATGATTGCATTGCGTTTTCCGGCGGATTTGATCTAAGCAAATGGCGATGGGACACCTCGGCCCATCGCATTGACGATAACCGCAGAACCGACCCCTCCGGCGCCTCTTACCCCCCTTTTCACGATGTGCAGATGGTGGTTGACGGTAAAGCCGCCGCAGCACTGGGCGATCTGGCCCGTAAGCGATGGAACGCGGTGAGCGGCTGTTTGCCGGTCTCCGGGGACAGCGGCTCCAAACATGATCCATGGCCCAAAGGTATCGAACCCGCGCTTTATGACGTCGATGTGGCCATCGCGCGCACAATGCCCGCCCACAAGGGGCGTACGGAGGTGCGCGAGGTTGAGCGACTTTACCTTGACAGCATAAACGCAGCTGACGCGTTCATTTACATTGAAAACCAGTATTTCACGTCCTACCGCATCGGCCAGGCCCTGGCGCGGCGTCTGGAAGAACCCCGAGGCCCGGAAGTGATCGTTGTCATGCCGGAAAAGACCGGCGGCTGGCTGGAACAACACACCATGGATGTTTTGCGCTCCCGCCTGCTGAACGATCTCTGCCGGGCAGACTGTCATGGTCGTCTGCGGGTCTATTATGTACGGCTGAGCAGAAAACCGCATGTGTCGCTCATGGTGCACGCCAAGGTGATGATCATCGACGATACGTTCGCCCGCGTGGCGTCGTCCAATCTCAGCAGCCGCTCCATGGGTCTTGATTCGGAATGCGATTTGGCGGTGGCCGCCACCGAATCGCAGGACTGCCGCGAGGTGATCGCCAGCTTCCGCCGGCGTCTTTTAGCCGAACACTTAGGCCGTGACATGGATGACGTGGCCAAAGCCGAGAAATCGCAGCCGTCGCTGATCGCGGCCATTGAATCACTGCGGGGCGGAGACCGCACGCTTGAGCCGCTGAACATTGACATACCGGAGGGCATCGACCAATGGTTGCCCGATTCCGCGCTGGTGGACCCGGAAAAGCCCATTGAGCCCAAGGAGATGTTCGATTATTTCGTCAGCCCGGATCAGCAGAAGCCGATGCTCAGACACCAGCTCAAGGGCGGCCTGCTGGTCCTCGGGGTGCTTGTTCTGGCCGCCCTTTGGCAGT
>SKZX01000144.1 GCA_007127175.1 Desulfobacterales bacterium | reverse complement strand
CGCTGGGGGCCAACTGCACCATCATCTGCGGCATCACCATCGGCGCTTATGCCTTTGTTGCGGCCGGGGCGGTGGTTAACCATAACGTAGCCGACTTTGCCCTCATGACCGGCGTGCCGGCCCGCCACACCGGATGGATGAGCCGCTACGGCGAAAAGATCCCCCTGCCCCTCCAAGGCAGCGGCGAATACCAGTGCCCCCGACTGGGGGACGTTTACCTGCTTGAAAACGGGCAGATGAAGCTCAAAACCGTTGCTGCGTGACTTGGGCTTTTCCAGTTTTTCTCCTGTAACCCGAAAACCAGAATAACAAAGGCCGTTACAACAACACAATGCCCTCGATACTCGTCACCGGCGGCACCGGATATATTGGCAGCCACACCTGCATCGCCCTGATTGAAAACGGCTGCGACGTCACGGTCGTCGACAACCTCTCCAACAGTTCCGCCGCCGTCCTTGACCGCATCAAAAAGATCACCGGCAAAAAACCGCTCTTTCACAAGGTCGATCTTCTCGATGCCAAGGGCCTGGCAGCCGTCTTCAAAGCCCGCGCCTTTGACGCGGTCATCCATTTTGCCGGTTTCAAGGCGGTCAGCGAATCCATGTCCGCCCCGCTGGATTACTACCATAACAACATTGCCGGCACACTCAACCTCTGCCGACTCATGCAGGCGCACGATGCCAGCACCCTGGTTTTCAGTTCATCCGCAACGGTTTACGGCGATGCTGCCGTATCGCCGGTTACGGAAGCGTCGCCGTTGGCACCGGCAAGCCCCTACGGCCGGACCAAATTGATGATTGAAATGATCCTGCGCGATATCGCCATGTCCAACCCGGCATTCAGGGTTTCACTATTGCGCTATTTCAACCCGGCCGGCGCCCATGAAAGCGGGCTGATGGGTGAAGACCCCAGGGGCACCCCCAACAATCTCATGCCCTGCATCTCTCAGGCGGCCGTTGGGCGGCTTCCCCGTTTAAACGTCTTCGGGAATGACTACCCGACACCGGACGGCACCGGCATTCGCGATTACATCCATGTCATGGACCTGGCCGAAGGCCACCTCAAAGCCCTTGAACATATAGGCAGGACCGGCGCCATCGCGGCGTACAACCTGGGCATGGGACAGGGCCACTCCGTGCTGGAACTAATCGCGGCATTTGAAAACGCCTCGGGCCGGAAAGTCCCCTATGTGTTTACCCGCCGCCGTCCCGGTGATGTGGCCGTTCTGTATGCCGACCCGGCCAAGGCCAATGCGGAACTGGCATGGAAAGCGGCACGCGGCATCGAAACAATCTGCACCGACACATGGCGATGGCAGAAAGGCAATCCGGAGGGGTATGAAGGCAGTTGAAAAACCGGGCGTGATGCACCAGGCGTGGTTGTGCGCGCTTTTCCTCATGAAAAAACATCATGGCAAATAACCAAAATACCTTCACCAATTCCATCGTCCCCAGGGACAAGCTTTTCAGCCTGCGGCTGAAAGAAATCTGGCGCTACCGGGACCTGATGTTTTTGTTTGTGCGCCGGGATTTCGTGGCAAAGTATAAGCAGACCATTCTGGGGCCGGCCTGGTTTTTTATCCAGCCGCTGCTGCAGACGGCCATGCTGACCGTAATTTTCAGCGGGATCGCCAATCTACCCACGGACGACATCCCGCCCATCCTGTTTTACCTGGCCGGCGTCACGGCCTGGAACTATTTCGCCCAGTGCCTCAAGACCACGTCCAATACTTTTACCGCCAACGCGCACCTGTTCGGCAAGGTGTATTTTCCCAGGGCCGTGACACCCATTTCCATCGTCATCAGCAACCTCATCCAGTTCGGCATCGGCCTGCTCCTGTTCCTGCTGTTTTACGGCTACTACACATTGAGCGGCTATCCGGTGATGCCCAACGCCGTCCTGCTGCTGCTGCCGGTCCTGGTCATGCTCATGGGCATCATGGGCCTGGGGCTGGGCATGCTGATTTCCGCCATGACCACCAAGTACCGGGACCTGCAGCACCTGGTCGATTTCGGGGTCCAGCTGCTCATGTACGCCACGCCGGTGATCCTTCCGCTATCGGCCCTGCCGGAAAAATACCGGATCATCATGCTCGTCAACCCCATGACCGGCATCATCGAAACCTTCAAATACGGCTTTTTCGGCCTCGGCACCCTGCAGTGGAGCCTGCTGGCCTATTCCGCCATTTTTACGATCGCGGCCCTGCTGATCGGGCTTGTTGTTTTCAATAAAACCGAGAAGAATTTTATGGATACGGTCTGAAGCCCGACGGGGTCAGGCTTTACTTATTGTCGTTATTGATTGATTTGATATTATATGAATGGTATGTAATCATCTATCATGGCACGGAAACCTCGCATTCATTACCCTGGAGCGATGTATCATGTAATGCTCAGGGGGAACGCCCGGCAGACTGTCTTCCATCAGGATGCCGAATACCGGTATTTTGAGGAAATCCTGGCCCAGGGACTGGAGCAGTACGCGATCGTGCTGCACGCCTACTGCTGGATGAAAAATCATGTTCACATGGCATTGCAGGTTCAGGACATCCCACTTTCAAAGCTGATGCAAAATATTTCCCAGCGCTATACCCAATGGTCCAATAAGCGTTACGACCGGGTGGGACATGTATTCCAGGGGCGATATAAAGCAGTCCTTGTGGACAGCGATGCTTATCTGACTGAGTTGATTCGCTATATTCATCTTAATCCGGTTCGTTCCAAAATTATAACCGATCCCCTGGATTATCCTTTAAGCAGCCATGCCGCCTATGCCGGCAAAACCAGGCCTCCTGACTGGTTGCATATTGACCGCGGGCTCAGACAATTCGGTAAAACAGAACCTGTTGCGCGTGCTGCTTATCTGCATTTTATGGGGCAGGCATCAAAGGAAGAACTTCTGGAGCAGCTTCGCCATGGCAGCAGTACGGAAGGGCGCATCCTTGGCAATGAAGATTTTATTAAGAATGTACTTCGGGAAAAGAATGAAGCGATGCCGGCACAGATTGCCATTGATCCACTGGTGGAAATGGTTGCCGGGGTTTACCAGGTTTCACCACGGGAAATGACCAATGCCGGCCGTGCAAGGCATCTGGCAGAAGCCAGGGCCATGACGGCCCTCATCGGGATGGACCATTGCGGCCACATGCTCTCTGATTTTGCGAGGTTTTTTAACCGGGATATGTCGGCAATGAGCAAGCTGGTGAAGGCGGTGCGCCGCCGCCTTGAAACAAACCGATCCATGCAGGAGAAAATGGCGCAGATCCAAGACCAGATAACGACAATAAGGAAAGCCTGACCCCTTGACCCTCGGCCTACCTGGCGCAGGGCTATCCGGCAGGCAGCCGCAGTGCCACCCAATACCCTGGCTTTACTTGACGCCGCAAACAAATGGTATATACTGATATATATTTATACCATGTGACAAGGAGCTGAAAATGAAAACAACAGCAAAAATATTTCAAAATGGACGTTCCCAGGCGGTCAGGATACCCAAAGCGTTCCGGCTTAAAGGGAATGAGGTGAGAATAACCAAAAAGGGAGAGAAACTGATTCTTGAGCCTCTTGAAAGCAGCACATGGCCAAAGGGATTCTGGGATGTGTTCTCCGTTGATCCGGATTTCGAAACGCCTGAACCCCTTCCGTCAAAACCCGTTCATTTGGAATAGTCCTGGTAAATATGTACCTGCTTGACACCAATATCATCAGTTACTGGATGCGGGGTGACAGGAGCGTGATTGACAGGATCAGAAAACACTCACCCGCTGATTTGTTTTTATCCACTATCACTCTGGCTGAAATACTATACGGCATAGAGAAATCATCCGTGAAAAAAAATGAAAGGCGGTTGAAGATAGACCGGATAACTTCAGTGCTTGGCCTCTGCGTTTTTGATGCAGCAGCGGCATTTCAATATGCGACAATTCGCGCACAGCTTGAAAAACAAGGCCAAATGATCAGCGAAAGAGACACCCAGATTGCATCCATAGCCATGGCCAACAAATTCATTGTTGTTACGCATAATACAAAAGAATTTGAAAGGATCGGGAAACTGAAGATCGAAGCTTGGGCAGCGGATATGGATACGGCCAGATATTGACCCGAACCCGGCGGGCCAGCGGGTATTGTTGAATACGATCAGATCGGGGTTGTCAGCGAACAGGATGCGGATGAACTCATCACCTTTTGCTTGGCATTAAAAAAAGATGTTATGGCCTGGCTGAGGCGAAATCACCCCCGAATTAACCCCTTAAAAGAGACAAATTATGCTTCAATTATCTCTCATAAAGAGATCATTGACTCAATCAGTGCGGTACCCGGATGGAAATGGCTCCTCGATCATTGGGTTTCGAACATTAACCATTAACGAATAACCATTACCCTATAACAGCAAGATACGCCCCGGCTTTTCATTGCAAACCTCAGCCTGAAGGCTTATTAATGAACAAAAGAAAACTGCTTTTAAAAATTCTGGGCGGTTCCAAACAATATACGATTTTCTGATATGATAAATCTGGCTATCGG
>SKZX01000284.1 GCA_007127175.1 Desulfobacterales bacterium | reverse complement strand
GGGGTTTGCCAGCGGCGAAGCCACCGCAGAGGCTGATCTGAAAACGGTGCATGGGGAAAGGATCCCCTACTTCTGGACCGCTGCGAGCACCACCATCGATGACACGCATTACCTGCTGGGCATGGGCATCGATATCAGCCAGCGCAAAAGCACTGAAAATGCCTTGAAGGAAAGCGAAGCCCTTTACCGCATATTTGCCGAACGCATGACCGAGGGGGTTGTGCTGTTTCATAATTTCCAGATCATGTTCGCCAACAAGGCGTTTACCACAATGACCGGGCATGACCAGTCCGCCGGCCTGATCGGTGAAAACGTGCTGGAGATGGCTGCAGAGGGCTTCGAGGTTTATTTCAGGGAAATGTTTGAGGCCATTCAAAATGATATCTGCCGGGAACGTTTTTTCCAGGCGCGCTGGCGGACCAGGGATAAAAAGGAGATCTGGATCGAGGGAAGGGCGATCCACATCCAGTGGAAGGGGCAGCCCTCTGTCCTGCTCACCGCGCGGGATATCACCGAAGCAAAGCTCAAAGAGCTTCACCTCCAGGAAGAGACCGAGAACCTGCGGCGGGAAAACATCAACCTGCGCTCTTCCATAAAAGACCGTTACCGCCTGGGGGACATCGTGGGAAAGAGCAAGTCCATGCAGGCGGTATACGAGCGCATCTACAGTGCGTCCTCGTCCAGTGCCAACGTGGTCATATACGGTGAGTCCGGTACCGGAAAAGAACTGGTCGCAAGGGCGGTGCACAACATGAGCCGGCGCGGGCAGAAACCGTTTGTGGCTGTCAACTGCTCCGCCATTCCCGAAAACCTGCTTGAAAGCGAGTTTTTCGGCCATAAAAAAGGCAGCTTTACGGGCGCCCATGCCGACAGCCCGGGCTACCTGGACCAGGCGGACGGCGGCACCCTGTTTTTGGACGAGGTGGGCGACATCACCCCCGGTCTTCAGGCGAAACTGCTCCGGGCCCTTGAAGGGAGCGGCTATTCACCGGTTGGCAGCAGCGTGGTCAAACATTCCGATTTCCGCATCCTTTCCGCTACCAACCAGAACCTGCTCAACCGGATCAGGGAAGGAAAAATGCGGGAGGATTTTTTTTACCGGATTCATGTGATTCCCATCAACCTGCCGCCCCTGCGGGAACGCAAGGGGGATATCCCGTTTCTGGTGGAACATTTCCTCAATATATACGCCAATGAAAAAGGGTTGAAGGAGATCAGCGGCCAGGTCATGGAACAGCTGATGCAGTATGACTATCCAGGCAACGTGCGTGAATTGCAGAATATCATCCAGCGGTACCTGGCGGTCAACACCTGCGATTTTATCGGCCGGGATCAGATCCAGGGGCCAGGTAATTCAGGTTTTGACGGTGTTGAAAACAACACCCATGCACAAGGAAATAACGGCCAGGACCTTCAGTCCAATATCGAGGACCTGGAAAGGGACATGATCCGGAAAACACTTGATAAATTCGGACAGAACAAGAGCCGTACCGCCGAGGCCCTGGGGATTTCCCGAAAGACCCTTGCCCGGAAAATCAAGCGGCTGAATGTGTAGCACGCCTGACAGGAGAAATATGCATGAACAAGACTTTTTTTGAGCAGCGGCTTGAAGAGTTGGAATCGGCCCGTGAACGTGTAAGGCTTGGCGGCGGCCCCGCTAAAATCGAAAAACAGCACAGTGAAGGCAAGCTCACGGCCCGTGAGCGGATTGACCTGCTGCTGGACCCGGACAGTTTCATGGAAATCAACATGCTGGCCGGCCACATATCCGAGCTTCCCGCCGACGGCCTGGCGGCCGGGTCCGGTACGGTTGACGGCCGGCAGGTATTTGTGTACTCCCAGGACCGCACTGTCCGGGGGGGGTCCATCGGGGTCGAGCACGGCTACAAAATGTACCGGACCATCGAGCGGGCCGTCCAGATGGGGGTGCCCCTGATCGGGCTGCACGACTCGCCCGGTGCGCGGCTGCCCAACTACAACGAGCTGGACTGGCTGGGCCGGAACAAGCGGTCCATATTTTCCAATATTTCGGAAAAGCACGGGGGATCGGTGTTCATGCCCAATACGCGGGGTTCCGGCCTGATCCCCCAGATTTCGGCGATACTGGGCACCTGCAGCGGGATCTCCGTGTATTCGCCGGCCCTGACCGACTTTGTTTTCATGGTGGACCGTATCAGCCACATGTTCATTACCGGACCCATGGTGGTGAAGATGGTGACCGGCGAGGATATTTCCATGGAAGACCTGGGCGGCGCCAAGGTGCATGCCCGGCAGACCGGGACCTGCGATTTCCGGGCCCCTGACGAGGCCGCTTGTTTTGAGGAAATCAAGCGCCTGTTGGGTTTTCTTCCCCTGAACGCGGATGACCCGCCGCCGGCCTACGTGTCGAGCGACCCCCCGGACCGGGCGTGCCATGAACTGGAAGAGATGGTGCCGACGTCGTCCAACAAGTCCTATGACATCCGGCAGGTGATCCGGGTCATCGTGGATGACGGGGAGTTCATCGAAATTAAGAAAGAGTTCGCCGCCGAGGTCGTCATCGGGTTCGGCCGGCTGGACGGCAAAACCGTGGGAATCGTCGCCAATCAACCCATGGTCCTGGCCGGGGCCATGACCGTGAACAGCTCGGACAAGCAGGCCCGGTTCATCCGTTTCTGCGACTGCTTCAACATTCCCCTGGTGATGCTGGTGGACACGCCGGCCTACATGCCCGGATCCGACCAGGAGCACGCCGGGATCATCCGCCACGGCGCAAAGGTGCTTTATGCCCTGTGCGAGGCTACGGTGCCGCGCATTGCCCTGGTCCTGCGCAAGGCATACGGCGGCGGAAACCTGGGCATGGGGGTCCTGCCGGGCCTGGGCACCGACCTGGTGCTTTACTGGCCGATCATGGAAACCGGCATATTAGGGGCAGAGCAGTCCGTGATGCTGCTGTATGCGAAGATGCCCGGTGTCACCCCTGAATTTCTGGAGGAAAAACTGAAGGAATACCGCCAGACCTATGCCAACCCGATATATGACGTGTCGTCCAATATCAATGTGGAGGATGTGATCACCCCGGCAGAAACCCGGCATTACCTGATCCGGGCCCTGGCCATGCTGGCGGGCAAACATTCACCCAAACTCCCGAAAAAGCATGGCAACATCCCGTTGTAGGCGTATGTCTTTCAGTGGACTTGAAAAAGGAGTATTACCCATGAACATACCCGAGAAACTTGACCTCAGGAGCCCTGCCTTTGCCAACGGAGCCACGATCCCGGCAAAGTACACGGCCGACGGCGAAAACATCTCACCGCCCATCGAATGGGGTCCGGTGCCCGATCAAACCGTCAGCCTGGCGCTGATCTCCGACGACCCGGACGCCCCGTCCCCGCTGCTGCCCATCATCACGTGGGTCCATTGGGTGGTTTATAACATCCCGCCAACGGTTACGGCGCTTGAAGAAGGGCTTCCGCCGGAGGAAGCCCTTCCCGGCGGCATCCGCCAGGGCCTGTCTTCCTTCAAGACCTTCGGGTATGGTGGTCCTGCCCCGCCGTTCGGTGAACACCGCTACTATTTCAGGCTCTATGCCCTTGACTTCAGTCCGGTGTTTCCCGGTCCGAAGGTCACCAAAAAACAGGTTATGAAAGCCATTGCAGGGCGCATTCTGGCCCAGGGCGAGCTCATGGGGCGCTACCGCCGCGCCCGCGGAAAATAGACGAGGGCATCCTTTGGTCCGCCCCCGGAAGGGTTTCTTGTCCTTCCCGCGCGTAGGCGCCCGGGTAGCCTCACGTCATAGGCCGGACATTTTCCCGACGACGATCTTCATGATTTCGTTGGTACCGGCAAAAATCGGCAGCACCCGCAGGTCGCGCCAGCTTCGGACCAGGGGGTTTCGCTCGGCCAGTGCCGCCTCACCGAACAAATCCAGCGCCTGCCCTGCTGTTTTCTGGGAGAGATCGGTGTGCCAAAATTTGGCCATGCAGGTTTCCCGGGCAACGTTTAGCCCTTCCATGTGGTCGGCCACCAGTTTTTCCATAAAAACCCTGCCGACATGGGCATTGGTCATCATCTCGACCAGCTGAAAATTCAGACCCTGGTACTTGGAAAGCGGCTTTCCCTTTGAATCCGTTGTCGTTTTGCAGTGCGACACAGCTGCTTCCACGATAAATTCGATGGCAAACTGGGCAGATACAGCGCACATGAGCCGTTCCTGCTGCAGCTTTTCCATCAGCATGACAAAGCCCATATTTTTTTCGCCCAGGCGGTTTTCCAGGGGGATCCGGCATTTGTTGAAAAAGAGTTCGGCCGTATCCTGGCTGTTCCAGCCCATTTTTTCCAGCTGACGGCCGCGCTCGAAACCGGGCGTCCCGTCCTCCACCAGGTACAGGGATACCGCCTGGTGGGGGTTTTCGGCATCGGGGTCCCTTGCGGCCAGAACCACCAGGTCCGCATTGATGCCGTTGGTTATAAATGTCTTGGAGCCGTTGATCTCCACTTCACCGCCAACTTCCACGGCTGTCGTGGTCATGGCGGCCACGTCGCTGCCGGCATCGGGTTCGGTCATGGCAATTGCGGTGATGATGTCCCCTGACGTGCACCCGGGAATATATTTCTTTTTGACGGCTTCGGCGCCGTACGAAACAATGTAGGGGACGACGACGTCGCTGTGAACGGTCGCGGCAAGGCCCGTGTGGTTCGTTCGGGTCATTTCCTCGGCCACGATGACTGAATACAGGAAATCCAGGCCGTGACCGCCATAGGCTACCGGGGCGTTGGTGCACAAAAAGCCTTCCGCGCCCATTTTCTTCCATACGCTTTTGGGGACGATGTGGGCGGCTTCCCACTGGTCCACATAAGGGATGATTTCTCTCTGGCAGAATTCACGAAGCCGCTCCCGGAATTGCGTGTGTGCCGCCGTATATTGCAGAATATCCATTCCCGTTCCTCCTTCAGGCGAAAGCCCTGTATTATTTCATTTTTCCAAGAATCATCTGTGCTATCAGTTCTTTCTGGGTGTTCGCGCTGCCCAGGAACAGGTCGACGAATTTGGCGTCCCTGTAAAAATGTTCAACTTCATATTCCGTTGTAAACCCATACCCGCCGAAAAACTGGACCGCCTCGTAAGCTACCGCCAGGGCGGTTTGAGCGGCTGTCATCTTGGCCATGGCGGCCAGCGAATAATCGAGCTTTCCGCTGTCGAAAGCCCACGCCGCGCGGTAAACGAGGGTCCGGGCATATTCAATCCGGGTTGCCATGTCCGCGATCTTGTGCCAGCTGATGTGAAAAGCGCCGATTTTTTTGCCGAACTGTTCCCGCTGCCGGATATAATCCAGTGCGCGGTCGTAGGCGCCCTGGGCGATGCCCACGGCCTGTGCCGCCAGCAGGACGTGCAGTTCCTTATAGCATGCACTTGCCAGCGCCAAACCGGCGCCCTTGTCACCCACGAGGCTGTCCGGGCCGACACGGACATTGTCAAGGAAAATATCCGCTGCGGAAAGCATGTTGCACCCGATGCGCCTGCCCGCGTCTTTCCATGACAGCCCGCCCGCGTCTGCATCCACGGCAAACAGGCTCATCTGCGGGTCGGGGTTGTCCGCTGCCGGGTCGGTCTGGCAAAGGACCATATATACCCCGGCGGTCCCACCGTTGAGCACCAGCGGTTTTTTCCCGTTTATGACCCAGCCCTCGCCGTTTTTCAGGGCTGTCGTCTTCAGGCCGCGCAGGTCAAAACCCTGGCCGGTCTCAGCAAAGGCGATAGCTGTGAAAAGCGTACCGTCCGCAACGCCTGGCAGGTATTTTTCTTTCTGGGCGGTATTGCCTGCACGCAGAATGCATTCTGCACCGGGACCGGTCAGGCAAAGGGCCAGGCCCATGGTGGAGTCCCTCCGGCAAAGGGACTCGGATATGAGGCAGTTTTCAAAAAGCCCCAGTTCCGCACCTAAGTATTGTTCGGGAAAATGAATCCCGATAAACCCGAGGTCGCATGCTTTTTGCAGTGTTTCTGCAGGATAGCGCCCTTCTTTTTCCATTTTCAAGCCGGCATCCTTGTCGAACTCCCCTTTTGCAAAGGCTGAAGCGGCTTTTTGTATTTCAATTTGTGATTTGCTCAGTGAAAAGTCCATTGATTCTCCCCAGCCAAGAACAGGTTGCATATGATAGGGCATCTTTGCGCCGTTTCCGATGCCGCGCGCTGAGCCCGGTTTTTCCTTTCAACCGCCAGTGATAAAGACATAATCGGACATGTGCCGGAAATGGTCCTGAAAAGCTTGGGATCGTTTCGCGGGGAAACCAGGGA
Organism: Desulfobacterales bacterium; assembly: GCA_007127175.1. Taxonomy (GTDB): domain Bacteria; phylum Desulfobacterota; class Desulfobacteria; order Desulfobacterales; family Desulfosalsimonadaceae; genus B1SED10-16. The sequence goes on along the minus strand of SKZX01000284.1, from coordinate 9,312 downwards.
TGCCGGCAAGGGTGTTGGGCATGCCCAGGCAGGGGTATTTGTGCTCCCCCCAGCGGTGAACGGGCATGAAACAAACCCTTTCGGCGCCTGTCGATTTGCCGAGGGCGACGATCCGGTCCGCCAGTTCTATATCATCGTTGAACCCGGGGATCAGTGGAACCCGGATCCAGAATCCGGTTTGGTCTGCCACAATCTTCAGATTTTCCAGTATGCGGTCATTGGGAACGCCCACCACCTGCCGGTGCCGTTCATAGTCGAGGTGCTTGATGTCGAACAGGACCAGGTCGGTGTGGGGCAGCACCGCATCCAGATGCCCCTGAAGCCCGAAACCGGTGGTGTCGACCGCGGTGTGAATCCCCTCACGCTTCAGCATCGCCAGCACCGCTGCAGTGAAATCCGGCTGCGCCAGTGGCTCCCCGCCGGATAGGGTCACCCCGCCGCCGGTATTGCTGTAAAACGGCGCGTCCTTCAGCAGTTCGGACACCACGGTGTCTGCCGTCGTTTTCCGCCCGATCGTTGATATACACCCTGACGGGCAGGATTCCACGCATTTCAGACATTGATTGCAGCAGGAAATATCCAGTCTCGGCTTTTGGTTTTCATCAAGGGTGAGGGCGTTTTCCGCGCAGGTTTCAACACAGATGCCGCACTGCTGGCATTTTTCCAGCGAGAGTTTGACCTGGATGGCAGCCAGGATGGACTCCGGGTTGGAGCACCAGGGGCAGTGCAGGGGACAGCCCTTCAAAAACAGCGTGGTCCGGAGCCCCGGACCGTCGTGAATGCTGAAGGGCTGAATATTGAATATTGTGCCGACGCTGTTATTTTCAACCATGTGTATTAAAACCGCTGTTCGGTCCGTTTGATGATCTCATCCTGCATGCGGTTGTCCAGGTCGATGAAATAAGCGGAATACCCGGCTACCCGAACGATCAGGTCCTTGTGTTTTTCAGGGTTCAGCTTTGCGTTTTCAAGGGTTTGACGGTCAACGCAATTAAACTGAACGTGATGAACCCCCAAATCCATGATGGTTTTAAGGTAGCCCGCCATGACAGGGTAGTGCTTTGGGTCAAAAAACTCAGGCATGAATTTCTGATTCAAAAGCAGATTTCCGGATTCCCGGGTTTTGACTTTGGCAACAGAGCGAATGGTCGCCGTGGGACCGGCGGTATCATGTCCCTGAACGGGGGAAATGCTGCCGTCATGGAAAGGCTCGTTCGCCTTGCGGCCGTCAAAGGTGGCGTTGAGGATCATGCCGGCCCCGATCGGCGCCGAAGCGGTGGTGCCGTCGAGCACGTAGGGGTTGCCGTAAATGTCAATGGAGCGGCCGCACACCGCTTTCACCGTTCGCATGATCTCAACCGTGATCTGGTCCACGTAATCGTCGTCGTTGCCGAAGCGGGGAACGCGCTCGTTTATCAGGTTTAAAATTTTCAGGGCGTCCCCGTCGTAATTGGCTTCAACAGCCGCCACAAAGGCATCGAGGGTAAGCTTTTTTTCTTCAAAGACCAGTTTTTTTATGGCACAGAGCCCTTCAGCGGCATTGTTTACACCGAAAACCAGGTGGTGGCGAAGGCCCAGGAACTCCCAGTCCCGCATATCGCAACCTTTTTCGATGTTCCCCTCCAAAATGGCCGACAGAAAGGGCCTGGGGATGTATTCCCGGAGCAGTTCGTCGGCGATGTTCGCCAGCATGGTGAGGGTTTCGCCGGCATATTCCACCTGCATGCAGAACGCATCCCACACATCTTTGAAGGACTTCATTTCAGTTATGTCCGGTGTGGGGTACCCCACCCGTTTGCCGGACAGTTTTCCCTGCATGATATCGAACCGGCCGCCGGACAGGGCGAGCGTCAGGCACATGGGCAGCAGAAAACCGCCGCTGTGGCCGGCCCGGTAGTGAATATTCTTTCCGGGGATCACGGGCTGCATGCAGTTGTTTATGGAATATCCGCGGGCATCTTCAAGGGCGGCGCCAAGCTCCGTCAATCGCGGCACGTTGACGTTGTCATTGAAAATGGCCGGCTGCGAACACCCGGTGCGAACGCAGCGAAAAATGGATTCGTAAAGCGATTGCGGGGTGTTGTCGTGGATGCGGACGGCCACCTGGGGGGCGATGGTCTGCAGGTCTCCGGTCACCTCGAGGCCGAGATGGGTCAGGGCGTTGGTGATGTCGCGACCCTCGCTGTCCGTTCCGCCGAACGTGATGGTCTGGAAGCCAAGGCCGCCCCCGCCGTTGTTTACCCATTGGGGCGGCTGGACATACCCGCCTTCCTGCATCTTGATCCAAACGGCTTCAACGAGTTCCCGGCCTTGCGCCGGCGTCAGCAACCCATCGGCGAGGTCCTTTTCGTAATAGGGCCCCAGCACCTCGTCAAACCGAATGCCGTTTCCCACCTGGGGCTGGTCAATGTAATTGATGATAAACGTTATAAGAATAAAACATTGAAGGGCTTCATGAAAGTTCCTGGCAGGTCCGGACGGCACCTGGGAAAGGACGGAAATCATGCGATCCAGTTCTTTGCAACGCAGGGGGTCTGTCTCCTCCTGGCGGTGCAGTTCGAGGAGTGTCGCATAGCGCAGGCCCCATCGGGCAGCTGCGTCCACACTGATCTTCATGGCCTTGAGCTCATCCATCTGCCGCATCCGGTCCCGGGTGGGCCGGGAAATGTCCGCGGCAACGGCTTCATACTTTTCATTGATTTCTTCGATGATGCCGTAGAGGCCTTTCCGGAGAATCTTTTTGTAGTCGGGCGTTGATATTTCCCACTGCCACATCCAGCCGCCGCTGATAAAATCACCGATCCGCCAGCTCCGGCCGGGTGGTATGTACGCCCGTTCCCTGCCATGGATGCTGAAGGGTTTCCAATAGGCATGGATTTCCTTTAGCTCCGCTTTTTCCGCGGGCGACAGCATGGCGGCGTAGTCGGGCAGGTTGTCAACCGCTTTTTCAAGCCAGCGCCAGTAGAGCTCCGGGTAGGTCGGAAGACTTTTTTCAGAAGAGGAAAAGCAGCCCACCAGCAATTCCCGATCCCGGACAAAGAGCGTCATGTTGTCCAGGACCGCAGCCAACCCCTTGGCCCTCCGGATGCACATGGGCTCTCCCTCGGTTTCCTTGAAAACGTCGGTCATGATTCTTGCCCGTTCCAGGCAAATGGAAAGTCCTTCACGCACGGTGCGCTGATCGGATATGCGCCCGAGCGACTTGATGCAGGTTTCATCCCGAAGTGTCTTGCTTCTCGCTGTAATGGTCATGGCAGTCTCCTGAATGGTTATGGGTCCAAGCATTTATAGGGGCCGAGCGGGCTCGCTTCCGGCAAAGGCCAAAGCAATATCCTAAGCATTTTTTATGCCAACAAAAAATTTTGTTTAATTTCAGTATGTTAAATTTTAAACGCAGGCTTGCAACATGCAGGGGGGACAGTTGTGTCCAGGAGAATAAGCATTTCTTTTGATAGGATATTGAATTTATATGAGATAGGATTTTGCGTCATTCATGCCCGTCAGTGGGTCATGGCAACCCATTATTGGGGGGTTCATGCCAGTGAGGGCATGAAGCCGGTATAAGCCTGGTGGGAGGCGCCTGGCTTTTCAACGGCCTTCAAAAACCGGGGGGCGCTTTTCAATAAACGCCATCTGCCCTTCCTTGAGGTCGTGGCTGTTGAAAGCCGCATGAATAAGGCTTTCAGCTTCGGAAAGGGCCTCTCCCGCAAGGGGAGCGCAACGGGCAAGGCTGTTCAATATGCGTTTCATGCCCTTGAGGGAGAGGGGGGCATTGGCTGAAATGGCACTGGCAATGGACGTTACGGTGTCATGGAGGGAATCCCTGTGCACCAGGCGGTTGACGATACCCATGGATGACAGTTCAGGGCCGCGAAAAGTGGCGGCGGTAAGAAAAAGCTCACGGGTGCGGGCCATGCCAAGCACTTCGACGAACTGGGCAAGGCCTTCCGGGTGATACACCAGGCCGAGCCTGGCCGGCGGCATGCCGGCAGCGATATCTTCCGCGCCGATGCGCATGTCGCAGCAAATGGCAAGGTTCAGGCCTGCCCCGTAGGCGTAGCCGTTGAGCATGGCGATGGTGGGGTAGGGGAACTGTTTCACCGTGTCGAGGGCAAGGGTCAGGGGGTTTGTGTTTTTCAGCAGTTCGGCATCTTCGGGGCTGATTTCGGTTGGGATGGCCGTGATGTCATAGCCTGCTGAAAAGGCCCGGTCCCCGGTTCCGGTAATCACGACGGCGCGAACCGCATCACTGTCTGCCCAGTCCCGCAGAACCCGGTGAATGGACAAGAGCAGGTCCGGGGACAGGGTGTTTTTCTTTTCAGGCCGGTTCAGTGTCATCCAGCCGATTTGCTTTTCGATTTTATATTGCAGAATATCCGTCATGATGTATTCCTCAGTAGCTGTTTTAAAACCAGTTAACAGAATTGCACATTTTTCAGGGCCTCTGGTCGCGCCGATTCATTTTTTCCTGTTGCCGATCTGTACCCATATTACAGGCATTGATCCAAGGAAATCCAGGGAAAACAGCATCTGTTTGAAATGTGAACCCGGGCAAAAGGAAAAGGGGTTTATCCGACTGGATAACCCCCTTTATTATCTTAATAAATGGTGCCGAAGGCCGGATTTGAACCGGCACGGGCGTGGCCCACTACCCCCTCAAGATAGCGTGTCTACCAAATTCCACCACTTCGGCATTTTTTGCAACGATTCGATATGACGCGTCCGCTTGCTTCAGCTGCACATGCCGGAACAGGGCCGGTGTGCCTTCAGCCCCTAACCCCTAAGGCCTGGACTCGTCATCGCTGGCAGGGACCTGCTGCTCCTGCTGCGTTATCGGCAGAAAATCGGGGATGACCGATTCCTGGCCGCTTTTTGATACGTAGGCCAGCGTCAGGGACGTGAGCATGAAGACCACGGCAACGGCCGTTGTGGCCTTTGTCAGAAAAGACGATGCCCCCGAGCTGCCGAAAAGGGCCTGGCTTCCGGAGCCCCCGAACATGGCCCCCATGCTCTGACCCTTGCCGGATTGCAGCAGCACGATCAGAATCAGTGAGAAGCAGGCGATCAGATGAATGATGACGACAAGCGCATGCATAAGCTTAATTTTTGTATTTAATGATTTTGCTGAATGTTTCCGGCTGCAGGCTGGCCCCACCGACCAGTGCGCCGTCAATGTCCGGCAGGCCCATGAGCTCCGAAATGTTTTCGGGCTTCACGCTGCCGCCGTAAAGGATTCGCGTCTTTTGCGCGGTTTCTTCTCCAAAACGCCCCACAAGGAATTTCCGGAGGTATTCGTGAACCTCCTGGGCCTGCTGCGGGGTCGCTGTTTTTCCGGTGCCGATGGCCCACACGGGCTCATAGGCGATAACCGCCGAATCCATTTGATTCAAGGATAAACCTTCTAACCCGTTTTGCATCTGTTTGTCAAGTATTGAAAACGTTTTTTCCGCTTCCCGCTCGGATTCGCTTTCGCCGACGCAGATGACGGGAGACAAACCTGCGGCCAGAGCGGCCAGGATTTTCCGGTTGACGCTGTCATCGGTTTCCCCGAAGTACTGCCGGCGCTCGGAATGGCCGATGATCACGTAACGGCATCCTGCAGAAAAAAGCATCGTGCCGGAAATTTCACCCGTGTACGCCCCTTCCGGCTCCCAGTGCAGGTTCTGGGCGCCGAGGCGGATACTGGTATGGCGGACCACGTCAAATACCCCTGTGAGCGCCGTAAACGGCGGCGCGATCATGATTTCAACGTTTTCCGCATCACCGGCAAGCGTCGCCAGCTGGCGCGCGCTTTCCACCGCTTCGCTGCATGTTTTGTACATTTTCCAGTTGCCCGCAATCATCGGGAGCCTGTTGTCCATGGGAACTCCTTATTCTGTCATTTACATCTGCCTGCCCATCATTTCGGCCAGATCGATCAGCCGCTCGGAATAGCCTGTTTCGTTGTCATACCAGGAAATTACCTTGACCATTGTGCCAATGGCATAGGTGATTTCACCGTCCACGATGGAAGACAATGGGCAGCCGTTAAAATCTGCGGATACAAGCGGCTTGTCGCTGTATCCCAGGATGCCGGCCAATTCGTTTTCAGATGCTGTGCGAAGGGCCTTGTTGACGTCGTCCGCCGTAACGGACGTGTTGAGCAGGACCACCAGGTCCACCAGCGAGACATTGGGCGTCGGCACCCGGATTGCCAATCCGTTGAGTTTGCCGTCCAGGTCGGGAAGGACAAGGCCGACCGCCTTGGCGGCGCCGGTGGTGGTTGGAATCATGGACAGGGCCGCCCCGCGCGCGCGCCTGAGGTCCTTGTGCGGGGCGTCCAGCAACCGCTGGTCCCCCGTGTAGGAATGCACGGTGGTCATAAGACCGGATACGATCCCGAATTTCTCATGGAGAACCTTTGCAACGGGTGCCAGGCAGTTGGTGGTACACGAGGCATTGGACACGATGTGGTGTTTGTCCTTGTCATAGGTGTCGTGGTTGACGCCCATGACGATGGTATGATCGGGCCCTTTTGCGGGAGCGGAGATGATGACCTTTTTGCAGCCGGCCGCGATGTGCTTTGACACGCTGTCGCGGTCCCGGAAAAGCCCGGTGCATTCGGCAACGATTTCTGCGCCGTATTCCTTCCATTTCAGGTTGGCCGGGTCCCGTTCCGCCATGACCGGAATCTGGCGCCCGTTTACTTCTATTGAATTTTCCCGGGCGATGACGGTCGCATCCAGCCGTTCGTGCACCGAGTCATAGACCAGCAGGTGGGCAAGCGTTTCCGGGTCCATTATATCGTTAACCGCCACGACTTCGATATCCGGGCGTTTCAGTGCCGAACGAAACACAATCCTTCCGATTCTTCCCATGCCGTTGATACCCAGTTTTATTGCCATGTGTTTCCTCCTTTCAAGGTTTTTCGCATGATTAATGCATCTTCGCGCCCGCCTTCAGGTCGCCGGTAATAATCGCATCTTGCGGCGATACGGCAGAACCCGAGTTTTTCATAAAGCCGTATGGCCGACGCGTTGGAGCGCCTGACTTCCAGAAAAACCCAATCAAGATCATCCGCCGCTGCATTGCGGAAGCATGCATCGAGCAGCTGAAAAGCGATGTTGTTTTTCCGCATGTCAGGCGCAACCGCCATTTTCAGCAGGTGCAGTTCGTTTGCAGCCACATGAAAACAGGCATATCCGTAAAGACGCGGCCCGTCCCCTATATTTTGAATCTTCACGGGATCGGGGCGTATGATATAATTTCGTGCATTCCGGTTTTCGAGTTCATAAAGAAAAGCGTTCCGATGCCATGGGGTCACAAACGATGCACCTTCGATTTCCAAAACCGAATCAATATCGGATGAACGCATTGGCTGGACGATCATGGCCATCGGAAATATTATTCCCGCTTGTTCCCTTTCAGAATATCGCTTGCCAGGGAAATGCTTTTTTTACCGTAAGCTTCAATGGTTTTAGCCATTTCATGAAGGTCCGTGCTTTTCTTTCGAAGGTTGACGGATTTGATCAGTACCGGCAGGTTCACGCCGGATATGACTTCAATTCGGCCTTCTTCCAGAAAGGAATAGCTCAGATTGGACGGGGTGCCGCCGAACATATCGGTTAAAATGATAATCCCGTTGTTATGGTTTACCTGCTTGATGCCGTCCTGTATTTTCTGACGGAGCTTGTTTATGTCCTGGGTCAGATCGATGGAAACAGGCACGACCGCATCCGGCCGTTCTCCAAAAATAATGGCCGAGGTGTCAATGAGTGCCTCACCGAGCAGGCCGTGCGTCACAACGACAATGCCAATCATATCAATATTCCTGGGTTACAATTTAAGATCAACATCCCGGTGGGTCAACCGAACGGAGCGCCCCGGTCTGTTCATATGGGTATAAAGCGAATCGGCGATAACGACACTTCGGTGCTTGCCGCCGGTACAGCCGATGGCAATCGTCAGATATGCCTTGCCCTCCTTTTCGTAGAGCGGAAGCAAAAAGTCAATCAAATCATAAAATTTTTTCAAAAAAATACGACCGGTCTCTTTGGCAAGCACATACTGTTTCACGTCTTCATTTCTGCCGTCCAGGGATTTCAGGTGCTCAACAAAAAAGGGATTGGGCATGAACCGGACATCCATGATCAGGTCTGCTTCATGGGGTGTGCCATACTTGAAGCCGAAGGAAATGACGTTAATCTGTACCTGGGATGAATCGATAAAATTTTCAACCAGTTTGAAAATAACTGATTTCAATTCATGCACATTGTACCTGGACGTGTCGATCACCTGGTTTGAAAGCGCCCGGATGGACTGCATCTGGCCTATTTCAGCACGAATGCCTTCGATCAGTGTCTTGTCCTGCCCAAGGGGGTGATGCCGCCGTGTCTGGCTGTATCTGCGGACAATCGTGTTTTCCTCGGCTTCCAGGAAAAGGATTTCAATGGTGTAGCCGTCTGTTTTCAACTTGGAAAAAATTTCCGGGAAAGAACCGAGAAACCCTTTTTCCCGCAAATCCATGACAAATCCCAGGCCTTTGATCCGCTCGTCTTTTTCAACAGGCATTTCCAGGAATTTGGGCAGAAGCTTTGCCGGCATGTTGTCAACGCAGTAAAATCCAGCGTCTTCAAGGGCGGCCAGTGCAACGCTTTTTCCGGAACCCGAAAGGCCGGTAATGATGATGATTTGAACATTTTTCATAAATGACCTGTATCCCTGGACGGCCAGGGTTTTCTTGCGCCCCTCAGGAGTCGCTGTCGGCTTCGGCGATAATGCGCATTACCGCATCCTGGTCCGTTGCCGCTTTTAGATCTTTTTTGAATTTCGGGTCTTTCAGGAGTTTAGATATTCTTGCCAGCAGCATGAGGTGAAGCCCCGTAGAATCGTCCGGGGAAAGTAAAAGAAAAAAAAGATAAGCCGGCTTACCGTCCATGGTATCGAAGTCGACACCGTGCCTGCTCAATCCGAAACCGACGATAAGCCTGTCAAGGCCGGCCACTTTTCCATGCGGAATGCCGATGCCGTCTCCAATTCCCGTACTGCCGAGCATTTCCCTTTCAATGAGCACATTGGCAATTGTCCTGTGATCGATATTGGCGGTTTCGGCCGCAGGGAGCGAGAGTTCATCGATAAGGCCCTTCTTGTCGGTAGCCTTAAGATCCGTTAAAACCGTATCTGTTGTTAAATAATCCAGAAGTTTCATTGACAGTCGCGCCTGTTCCCCCCGGGGAGCAAAGGGGCCTCCCCGGGGTGGTTGCTGCATATATTAAAAAATCTTTCAGGAAAAATTGGCACCGTTTCTTCAGAGGGGTTCAATAAGCCCTAAAT
>SKZX01000240.1 GCA_007127175.1 Desulfobacterales bacterium | reverse complement strand
GCCGGGTGTTGTCCCCGGGCAACAATTGCAGGGGGTTGCTGATAGCTCTTGGCGAAGCGGTGACAAGCGCCCTGTGGCCCTGCCGTTCATCACAGGGCGCGTCAAAGCGAGCCATAGAGATATCAGCGTTCTCCTGCAGTTGCCGGGACAACACCCGGCGCCCCCACCCGGCGAAAATTGTCCTTACCAAAAAACAGCCTTGATAAAAACCCGATCGCTTCGACTCTTCGATGCAGAAAACGACCCATCGGCTGAATCACTCCGCATGAAGTTTCCTGCACTCAATATTACGCCAACGGTTCATTTGCCACGATCGCCCATATCCCGCACGGGCATGCCCCGGCGCAGAACCCGCAGCCGATGCAGCGGTCCTCCCGGACCCGGTACTCAAAGCCATCCTCCGGCAGCGCTTCCCGGTATATAGCCGACTGCGGACACACGGCCTCGCAGATGCCGCAGTCCCGGCAGGTGCCGCACGAAGCGCAGTTTGACGAGCATTCACTGACGCCGGGGGCGGCCGGAATGCGCGGATCGAAATATTCCAGGCTTACCCTTGATTTTTCGATCACCCCGTCGCGCATCCGGCCAAACTCTTCAAACCCGGCATACTCGCTGATATCGATATCCTTTTTCCCCGCCATTTCAAAGGAATATCGACCACCCGCTGCATCTTCCCCTTTCAGCATCCTGGAAATCACGGACGCGGCCTTTCTCCCGGCACCGATGGAATCGGTCAGCAGCCCCGGCCGCACAATGTCGCCCACGGCAAAAATCTTCGGGTCCGTGGTGCGGAAATCCCCGTCCACCTGCACAAACCCGTTTTCAAGGGCCACTGTTTCCGGCAGGAAATCCGTTTCCGGCACATCGCCGATGGAAACCACCACCGTGTCCGCTTCGATCACTTCGCCGTCTTCCAGCACCACCCCTTCATCCGTGATCTCCCTTGTAAAGCAGGGCCAACGGAAGGCCGCCCCCACCGCCTCGGCATGGGCCTTTTCCTTTCCAAAGGCAGCTGGCTGCTGCACATCGATGAGCACCACGGATTCGGCCCCCAGGCGACGGGCCTCCACCGCCACGTCGCACCCGACATTTCCCGCGCCGATGACCACCACGCGCCGTCCGACCTCAAGACTGGCACCGGCATCCCCCTTTTTGCTCCTGGCCAGGAAATCGCTTGCAGCATATGCCTTTTCAATGCCCGGCACTTTCAACATGCGCGGTTTCCGGGCACCGGCTGCAATCACGACGTAATCATACGCGCTTGTCAGCTGCGCCACGTCTTCACGGTCCAGGGCTTTTTCAAGCTGCACGTGGCCCAGCACATCCCGCGCCCTTTTCAACTCGGCATCCAGGACGTCTGCCGGAATCCGGCTTTCCGGAATCAGCTTACTGATCTTTCCGCCCAACCGGTCCGCCATGTCGAACACCACCGGCTCGTGTCCTGCCAACCGGAGCTGCCATGCCGCTGAGATACCTGCGGCCCCGCCCCCGATGACCGCGACCCTGCCGCCGGTTATTTCCGGCAGTTCAGGGGCCTTTGTATGGACCCCTGCCTTGCCGATGGTGGTGATGTCCACCGGGGGCAGACCTGCCGCCCCCCGGGTGCAGGCGCCCATGCACAAATTGGGGCATAAATAACCGCATACCGTGGCTGGAAAGGGCGTGTACCGGAGCGCCAGGTCCATGGCGGCCTCAGGTTTCCCCTCGCGCACCAGGCGCCACCGGTCCAGGACCGGAATCCCCGCCGGGCAGGCCTCCTGGCACGGCGGCAGATACTTCCGGTTTTCCCACACCGGGACGTACCGGCGCAGATCCCCCGTCGGTATAAGCGGGATGGGGCTCATGTCCGTGTCCGTGATATCCCCCACCAACCCGCCGGCACCCAGCTCCCGGTCCCATACCGATTCCCTGAATTCGGCGATGGTGCGGGTTTTGCGAATTACCTGGTCGTGGGGGCTACGGGCCGCGATTTTCTGCCATCGCTCCCGCATGGACAGGCGTTCCATGACGTCCATCCGGCCGGTCGCACCCAGAAATTTCTGCAGGTTTTTGGAAAGCCACTCCCAGTCGGCATCACTTAGCGGCAGGATCTTCGCATCGGTCTTGCTGTATCCACCGTGGGGCCCGTTAAAAAGGACCGTCCCCCCCACCATGCCCACCAGGGGGCGGTGGCCCAGGATGTTTTCCGGGGTGCGGCTTTCCACCCCGCAGACCACCGCGATACCGCCGGCCATGAACTCGCCGAAATAGTCGCCCACCGAACCCAGCACCCAGAGCTGGGGCGGCTCAAAGCGGGGGTTGTACTTGGTCATGGTCATGCCGCGGCTGCCGATGTTGCCGCCGACGTAGATGACGCCCCGGGACATGGCATTGCCAACGCCGTTGGCCGCATTGCCGTGGACGATGATCGTCGCCCCGCCGTTTAACCAGCCCACGTCGTCCGATGCGGGACCGAAATTTTCAATACGGGTGCCTTCCACCCCCATGGCCCCGAGGCGCTGGCCGGAGTGCCCGGTTACCCGGACGGTGACGGGCTCCTTGCCGGCGATCCAGAGCCGGCCGCCAATGCCGTGCTGACCGTATGACTCGACTTCGATGGCGCGGTGCCCGGCTGCCACGGCCGCCTGGATGCGCTCCTCAAGGAGGCGGGATTCCAGGCGCTCGCCGTCGACCCTGCCGGATATGTGGTAGAATTCCTGCTGCCCCTCAGACATTGTCTTCCTCTATGGTTGTTCTGTTCTCTGGTTGCCGCGCCGGTGCGGGAGCGGTAAAACCGGGTAAAACCGGGTGGACTTGGTGGACTTTGTGGACTTAATGGACAGTGGACCTGGTGGACAGTGGACCCGATGGGCGTCCACCCCCCGACTTTGATCCTCTGGCTTTAATCCTGCGGCCACCCGACTTCCTTCCCCTTCCCCCTATACCAGGTATTTTATCGCCAGTCGCTCGGCTGCGGCTTGGTCATCGATGCCCAGGGCATCGGACATGCCGATGGGAAGGGAAGTGCTTCTTCCCAAAGGCGCAACGATCTTGCGCAACTCCGTATCGAAGCTCACATACATGTCCACCAGCCGGGCTGCCACGTCCTCCGGATCGAGGCGCCGGTAGAGGCGCGGATCCTGGGAGGTGATTCCCTTGGGACATTTTCCGATATTACAGATATTGCAGCGCTTCGTCTCGGAGCCAAGGCACCCGGCCGCCGCCTGCATCACGATCTTGCCGACCTGCACCCCGCTCGCCCCCAGCATGATAAGCGCTGCCGCATTGGCCGCAAGGTTGCCGTTCTTCCCGATGCCGCCCCCTGCAAACAGGGGGATCTCGTTCTGCTGTCCCAGGGAAACCAGGTTCCGGTAGCAGTCTCGCAGGCACGATGCAATAGGATGCCCCATGTGGTTCATGGACACGTTGTAGGCCGCCCCGGTGCCGCCGTCCTCCCCATCGATGGCAAGGCCTGCTGCATAGGGATTTCTGCTCAGGTTGTTCAGCACCGACAGCGCGGTGGACGTGGCCGAAATTTTCGGGTACACCGGCACACGGAACCCCCAGGCCATGTACATGGACTGGATCATCTTGGCCACGGCCTCCTCGATGGAGTACTTGGTCTGGTGCGTGGGCGGGGACGGCAGGCTCACGCCCTCGGGAACCCCCCGGATGGCGGCGATCAGCTTGTTGACCTTGTGCCACATCAGAAGCCCCCCGTCGCCGGGCTTGGCCCCCTGCCCGTACTTGATCTCGATGGCGCAGGGGTCCGCCTTCATTTCCGGAATGGCATGGATGATTTCATCCCACCCGAAATACCCCGATGCGATCTGAAGAATCACGTACCGGAGAAAACGCGAACGCAGAAGCCTGGGCGGGCACCCTCCTTCCCCCGTGGAGATGCGCACGGGCATGCCCAGCTCCTCGTTCAGGTATGCCACCCCCATCTGAAGGCCCTCCCACATGGTCGGGGAAAGCGCACCAAAACTCATACCGCCGATAATCAGCGGGTAAATCTCGCGCACCGGCGGAATCCAGCCGTTTTCGCGCAGCACGGCCATGTTTTTTTCCGGCGGGTAAATCCGCCCCAGCAGCGTGGTAAGCTCGAACTCGTGGCGGCCGGCATCCAGGGCCGGGTCCGTGAGCATGGAAATACGCACGAACTTGATCCGGTCCAGGATGCCCCCGGGATCGTTCCGCCGCCCCCCGCGGCGTTCAGCCTGCCCCCCCTGGTTGAGGTGAAAACGGAGCTTGTCCGCCTCCACCGATGCCACCGGCCCGATGCAGTCATTGGGGCAGGCCATGGTACACATGGCGCAGCCCACGCAGTGATGCGCCGGGTCGGTCCGCTGGTGGATGCCGTAAAAAGTCTTGAACACATTTCCCGCACAGCTGCCGCCGGACCCGAAATTCACTTCCGATTCCACAATTCGCTTGCGGAACACCCTCAACTCGATCGCCCCCACCGGGCAGACAGCCGTGCACTGGCCGCACAGCGTGCAGTTTTCCCTGCCCCAAAGGATCTGCCAGGGCAAATCCTTTGCGCTCAGTGTGGAAGGTTCAATTTTTCCG
>SKZX01000366.1 GCA_007127175.1 Desulfobacterales bacterium | reverse complement strand
GTGATCAACAACCAGATCGGCTATACCGCCCTTCCCGACGACCTCCGGTCGACCCGGTATGCCACGGATATTGCAAAAATGCTCATGGTCCCGATTTTTCACGTTCATGGGGAAAATCCCGAGGCGGCCGTTGCCGTCATGAAACTGGCCGTGGATTACCGCATGGCCTTCTTAAAAGACGTGGTCATCGACCTGGTCTGCTACCGGCGCTATGGCCACAACGAGGGGGACGAACCGTATTTCACCCAGCCCCTCATGTACGAGCGGATTAAAAACCGCCCGCCATTGAGCGATATATATTTCAACCAGCTGAAGGAAGAAGGCGTGGTTGATGAAAAGGGTTTCGAGGAGATCAACGGCGGCGTTGCGGCTTGCCTCAAGGCGGCCCATGACAGGGCCGTGAAGGAGAGTGAGCCTGAAAAGGAAAAAACCGGCGCTGCCCCCGGTCTGCAAACGCAAAAACAGAAGCCTTTGAAAACTTCCGTCAGCGCATCCCGGCTGAAGTCCCTGGCAAAAAAGATCAACCGCGTTCCGGACGGTTTTTCCCTGCACCGCAAACTGGAAAGGCTGTTAACAAACCGCCGGGATGCCGTTGAAAAAGGGGCCGGCATCGATTGGGCCAATGCGGAGGCCCTGGCTTTTGCATCCATTTTAGAGGACGGGGTTCCCATCCGGCTGTCCGGTCAGGACAGCCAGCGGGGCACTTTCAGCCAGCGCCACAGCGCTGTTTTCGATATGAAAACCAGTGAACCCCATGTCCCGCTCAATACCCTTGGAGAGGAGCAGGCGCTTTATTATGCCATCAACAGCCTGCTTTCGGAGGCCGGGGTGCTGGGTTTTGAGTACGGGTATTCTTTGATACGGAAGGACGGATTGACCATCTGGGAGGCCCAGTTCGGTGATTTTGCCAATAACGCCCAGTCGGTGATCGATCTCTACATCGCAGCAGGCGAAACCCGGTGGGGGCGCCGGAGCGGGTTGGTGCTGTTTCTGCCCCACGGTTATGAAGGGCAGGGGCCCGATCATTCCAGTGCGCGGATCGAGCGCTTCCTGCAACTGGCGGCAGAGGAAAACATGCGCATCTGCATTCCGACGACGCCGGCCCAGTATTTTCACCTGCTGCGTCGCCAGGCAGGGGACAGCAACCTGAAACCGCTGGTGGTCATGACGCCCAAAAGCCTGTTGCGCCGCCCCGAGGCCGTCTCCGGTACCGGCGAGTTGTCCCGGGGGACATTCAGGGAAGTGATCGATGATCCGGCGGGTGTCAAAAATCCGGAAAAGGTCATACTTGCTGCGGGCAAGCTTTACTATGAGCTGGAACAGGCCCGGTCCGAAGAAGGCGGTGATCATACGGCCCTGGTGCGGGTGGAGCAGCTCTACCCGTTCCCGGAAAAGGCGCTTTCCGAAATCGTCCACCGATACAAAAAGGCCGCCCGGTGGGTCTGGGCACAGGAAGAGCCTGAAAACATGGGGGCATGGCGGTTCGTTGCCCCGTTGTTTCGGTCCCTGTTTAACCTGGAGTTGGAATATGTGGGCCGGAAGGCTTCAGCAAGCACGGCTACCGGGTATCACAGCGTTTTTACCGATGAGCAAAAAGCACTGCTTCGGCAGGCCATGGCGGAATAAGGAGGCGTGATGAGAGTTGAAATAAAGGTCCCCGAAGTCGGCGAGTCCATACAGGAGGCGATCCTTGCGGAATGGCTGAAAAATGACGGTGAACGGATTGAAAAAGACGAGCCCGTTTTCGTTATCGAAACCGACAAGGTGACACTGGAGGTGCCCGCGTCTGAAAGCGGCACCCTTGAGATCTTAGTGGCTGCAGGAGAGACGGTTGCCATCGGGGCGGTCGTGGGCAAAATCGATACCAGCGGGGCTGCTGCCGAAAAGAAACCCGATGGGGGCGAGGCTGCCGCGGAACCGTCTGAAAAAGCCGGGGCAGGGGATGTCGATGAACCCCCTGCCCGTGATCCTGAAAGTAAGCCCCCGAAGGACGGTGCGGATGAAAGGGCGGCCCCTGTGGTTCCCCCGTCTGTCCGGCGCATGGCCGCGGAACACGGTATCGACCTTTCCCGGGTGGAAGGCACCGGACGGAAGGGTCAGGTGACCAAGGAAGATGTCGTCTTGCACCTGAAATCCGGCCAGGAAGATGATAAAGACACTGACGCCGTGGCCGAAGCGGGCACGGAGAAACAACCCCCCGGCCATGATAAAGCGCAGGAAGAGACGACCCGCAAGCGCATGTCCCCCATCCGAAGGACCATCGCCTCCCGGCTGCTGGCGGCAAAACAGAACACCGCCATGCTCACCACGTTCAATGAAATCGACATGGGACGCGTGAAATCGATCCGGGAGGAATTCAAGGACGCGTTTTTCAAACGGCACGGGGTGCGGCTGGGCTTCATGTCCTTTTTCGTGAAAGCCGCCGTTTCGGCCCTGCAGGAGTTCCCCGTTGTCAACGCGGAAATCGACGGCGACGATATGGTGTACCATCATTACTATCATGTCGGCATTGCCATTGGTTCGGAAAAGGGGCTGGTGGTCCCCGTGCTTCGCCATGCGGACCGGCTGTCATTTGCACAGGTCGAGTCCCGGATCGTCGAATTTGCGGACAAGGTGAAAAACAACCGCCTGGCGCTTTCCGACCTCGAGGGGGGGACCTTTTCCATCACCAATGGCGGCATCTACGGCTCCCTGATGAGCACGCCCATCCTGAACATGCCCCAGAGCGCGATTCTGGGGATGCACAAGATCGAGGACCGACCAGTTGCCGTTGACGGGCAGGTGGTCATCCGCCCCATGATGTACGTGGCGTTAAGCTATGACCACCGTATTGTCGACGGCAAGGATGCCGTAACGTTTCTGCGGCGGATCAAGGAGTTTATCGAAAACCCGGAGCGAATGATACTGGAGATATGACATGGCCGAAAACACGACATACGACCTGGTGGTGATCGGTGCGGGCCCCGGCGGCTACGTGGCGGCCGCGCGGGCCGGGCAGCTGGGCATGAAGACCGCGTGCGTGGAAAAAAGCGAGCGCCTGGGCGGCGTTTGCCTGAACGTGGGGTGCATCCCCAGCAAGGCCCTGCTTGATTCGTCCGAGCATGTGGAGACCGCAAAAAAGGAGTTTGAAACCCACGGCATACGGGTGGGCAGCCTGGACATCGACCTGGCGGCCATGATGGAACGAAAAAACAGTGTTGTCCAGGGGCTGACGGACAACGTGCGGAAGCTGCTTGACGCGAACCAGGTAACGGTTATCACGGGCACTGCCCGGCTTTCAGGCAACAACCGGGTGGAAATCGATACCGGCAGGGAAAAACGCGTGATCGAGGCGAAAAACATCCTTCTGGCAGCGGGCAGCCGTCCGGTCGAACTCCCGGGCATGGCCTTCGACGGCCGCATGATCGTGTCGTCCACCGAGGCCCTCTCCTTTGAAAAAATTCCCCGGCGCATGGTGGTGGTGGGGGGTGGCAGTATCGGTCTTGAACTGGGTTCGGTATGGTCCAGGCTGGGGACGGAGGTGACGGTGGTTGAAATGCTGCCCCATATCGCCGGTCGCATGGACGGGCAGTTGAGCCGTCAGCTTTTGCGCATACTGAAGAAGCAAGGGATCGCATTCCGCATGGACACCCGCGTAACCGGGATCGAAAAAAAGAGCCGAACAGCCAGGGTGTCCATTGAAGACAAGCAGGGCAATGCGGAGACCCTTACCTGCGACAAGGTCCTGGTAGCCGTGGGGCGCAGGCCCATTACCGACGGTTTGGGGCTCGAGGCAGCCGGCGTCCGGCTCGACGATGCCGGCTTCGTTGCGGTTGACGGGCAGTTTCGCACCAGTGCACCCAATGTTTACGCCATCGGCGACATGATCGGCGGGTGGATGCTGGCCCACGAGGCGTCTGCGGAAGGTCGGGCCGCTGTGGAGATCATGGCGGGCAAATATGCCCGGGTCAACTACGACGCCATGCCCAACGTCGTCTACACATCCCCGGAAGCCGCAGCCGTCGGGATGACCGAAGAGGCCCTGCGGGAAAAAAAGGTTCCCTACTGCAAGGGGACATATCCGTTGACCGGGGCCGGCCGGGCCCGCTGCATGGGCAGAACGGACGGCCTTGTGAAGGTTTTGTCCCACCAGGAAACAGACCGGGTTCTGGGCGTTCATATCATAGCGCCCAGGGCTGCGGACATGATCGCGGAGGCGGTTTTGGCCATGGAATTCGGGGCGTCTTCTGAAGATATCGGCGCTATCGTCCACGGTCACCCGACATTTGCTGAAGCGCTCCAGGAAGCGGCCCTTGTTGCGCAGGAATGTTCGATATATGGGGGGTAGGTTGTAAGTTGTAAGTTGTAAGTGTTAAGTTGCAGGTTATAAGTTATTAGTTATTAGGGAATTGTAATGTGTTACGGTTTGAAAATTGTTGGTTGCAGGTTGTGAGGCGGCAAGTTTTGTTGAAGATCTGGGGAAATGCCCTGGAGGGGCATGGGTGTATAGCCGGTGGTTTTAACCACCGGTATGGAATGGGAATATTAAAACCCGAGTCCTGAAGGGACGACACATG
>SKZX01000248.1 GCA_007127175.1 Desulfobacterales bacterium | reverse complement strand
TGGAGGGACGATATATAACGGATGTCGTCCCTCCAGGACGCCGCTTTTGTTGGGTCATGAACCGGACTTGCAATTTATGTCTGAACGTGCAACACATAATATTTTGAAAAAAATGCCGGGCCTGAAAAAAAGAGGGGTCCTTTGCCGGTTCACCGCCCCGGCGTGGGTATATCCTCCGGAGGCAGCTATCCAAACTGTCTCCGGGGAGGCGTGCAAACGCTCCAGGGGACAGACTTCCAGTCTGTCTCCCGGGTTAAACAGAAAAATCATCAAGAATATAAATAGGTAAAAACAGGAGACGTACAAAATGGTCAAGCTTGAAACCAGCATGGGAGACATTGAAATCGAACTTTATGAAAAAGAGGCGCCGAAAACCGTTGCCAATTTTCTGGACTACGTGAACAAGGGGCATTACGACGGCACCATCTTTCACCGGGTCATCGACGGGTTCATGATCCAGGGGGGCGGAATGACCGCGGACATGGCCGAAAAAAAAGTCGGTGCGCCCATCGAAAACGAGGCGGACAACGGCCTTAAAAATGACGCCTACGCCGTGGCCATGGCCCGGACGCAGGACCCGCACAGCGCCACCGCCCAGTTTTTCATCAATGTCAAGAAAAACGAATTCCTGAACCATACGGGGAAAAACCCCCAGGGATGGGGATATACCGTTTTCGGCAAGGTGGCCAAGGGGCACGGTGTGGTCAACAAGATCAAGGTTGTGGCAACGGGCCGCAAAGGCATGCATGATGATGTTCCGGTCACCCCGGTGGTCATCAACAAGGCATCGGTTGTGGAATAATTAAGGGATATCTTTTCGCATGGATATGAAGAAGTTTGCGGAACGCTCACTTGCCCGGGTTCGTGAGCGGTCCCCGCTGGTGCACAATATCACCAATTTCGTCGTGATGAATTCGTCGGCCAATATTCTGCTGGCGCTGGGCGCATCCCCGGTCATGGCCCATTGCCCGGCGGAGATCGAGGAGATGACCGGCATTGCCGATGCCCTGGTGCTCAATATCGGCACCATCGAGGAAGCCTGGTTGGAGGCCATGCTCCTGGCCGGGCGCACAGCCAACAAAAAGGGCATCCCCGTGGTCCTGGACCCCGTGGGTGCCGGGGCGACGTCCTTCCGCACCGACGCCGTCCGCCGCATCCTTGATGAATGCCGGGTATCGGTGCTGCGGGGCAATGCGTCGGAGGTTTTTTCCCTGGCCGGTTCCGGCGTAAAAACAAGGGGTGTTGATTCCACCCTTGCCTTTTCCGATGCCCATGTGGATGCCGCCCGCGCCATGGCAGTCGAGCTGGGCTGCATAATCGCCATATCCGGTCCCGTGGATTGCATCACCGATGGCGATCGGGTTTTTTCCGTGAAAAACGGGCATCCACTCATGACCAGGGTCACCGGCATCGGCTGCGGGCTCTCCGCAACGGTTGCGGCTTTCTGCGCGGCCGCCGGGGAGGGCCTTTGTGAAGCCGCTGCGTCAGCCTTTGGTTTTTACGGCATGTGCGGGGATATGGCCGCGAAGATCGCGCAAAAACCCGCCAGTTTCGAGGTGGCATTCATCGACAGCCTCTATTCGGCCGGTGAGCATGAAATTTCAAACATGCTCGATGTGTCCGGGCATTGATGCCGCCCGCCTGTCTTGAAGGACAGGTGCATGCTCCCTGGCGTCAGCGTCATGCCCGTTCCGGCAGTTCCTATATTGGATTTGTGCCCGAGCCCCTTATGCGTTCAGGCTAACGGGTGATCTGCCGGTACTTGATCCGGTGAGGCCGGTCGGCTGCCTCACCCAGACGCTTTTTCCGGTCCGCTTCATAATCGGCGTAATTGCCTTCCGACCAGACCACCTGGCTGTCCCCTTCAAATGCCAGGATATGGGTGGCGATGCGGTCTAAAAACCAGCGGTCATGGCTGATGATCACGGCGCAGCCGGCGAAGCTTTCCAGGGCTTCTTCGAGGGCGCGCATGGTGTTGACGTCGAGGTCGTTGGTGGGCTCGTCAAGGAGGATCACGTTGGCCCCCTCCTTGAGCATGCAGGCCATGTGGACCCGGTTGCGCTCTCCGCCGGAAAGCAGTTTCACCTTTTTCTGCTGGTCCGTACCGGTAAAATTGAATTTACCCACATAAGCGCGGGATTTCACCGCAATATCGCCCAACTGGACCACGTCATCACCGCCGGAGATCACTTCCCACACGGATTTTTCAGGTTCAAGGCTGTCCCGGTCCTGGTCCACATAGGCCGGCTTCACGGACTCCCCGATGCGAAGACTGCCGGAATCCGGGGTTTCCTTTCCGGTAATGAGCCGGAAAAGGGTCGTTTTCCCGGCGCCGTTGGGCCCGACAATGCCCACGATCCCCCCGGGCGGCAGGGAAAAGGACATGTTTTCAAACAAAAGGCGTTCGCCGTAGGCCTTTGAAAGACCTTCCGCCTCAACCACCACATTGCCCAGCCGTGGCCCCGGCGGAATGTAGATCTCCATATCCTTTGCGGCCGCATCCCCTTTCTGGGACAAGAGCGTCTCATAGGCCTTGATCCGGGCCTTGGATTTGGATTGGCGGGCCTTGGGCGACATGCGGATCCATTCGAGTTCGCGCTCAAGCGTCTTGTGCCGGTGGGATTCCGCTTTTTCCTCCCTGCGCAGCCGCTCCTGCTTCTGCTCCAGCCAGGACGAATAGTTGCCCTTGAAGGGAATCCCGCGCCCCCGGTCCAGCTCCAGGATCCACCCGGCCACGTTGTCCAGGAAGTAGCGGTCATGGGTCACCGCGATCACGGTGCCCTCGTATTTCTGGAGGTGCTGCTCCAGCCAGCCCACGGTTTCCGCGTCCAGGTGGTTGGTGGGTTCGTCCAGCAGCAGGATGTCGGGTTTCTGAAGCAGAAGCCGGCAGAGGGCCACACGCCGTTTTTCGCCGCCGGAGAGCACTTTTACCGGCGTTTCCCCGGCCGGGCACCGGAGCGCGTCCATGGCCATTTCCAGACGCGCATCGAGGTCCCACGCGTCAGCGGCGTCCAGCTTCTCCTGGACCTCCCCCTGGCGGGCGATCAGTTTGTCCATTTCATCGTCGGACATGGGTTCGGCAAATTTTTCGTTGATGGTGTTGTATTCGTCCATCAGCGCCACCACCTGGGCCACGGCCTCTTCGACCACCTGGCGGACGGTTTTGCTGTCGTCGAGTACCGGTTCCTGCTCCAGGAAACCCACACTGTACCCCGGGCTGTATGTCATTTCCCCATTGTATTCCGTGTCCACGCCTGCCATGATGCGCAGAAGCGTGCTTTTCCCCGAACCGTTGAGCCCCAGCACCCCGATCTTGGCGCCGTAAAAGTAGGACAGGGAGATGTTTTCGATGATGGGTTTCTTGTTGTGGTACTTGCTCAGGCGATGCATGGAGCAGATGATCTTTTCGGGCTGGTTCATGAATCCTCCGTATACATTCAAAAAGGGGTCTGAATTTTTGTTGATTCTGGGTAACAAACCATGAGGAAATGGTATATATCAGAAATGGCATCAAATTAAAGCGTGTTTTTTAAAAAGTAAAAGTGTCTGAAAGATTATATATCATTGCTATCATGTTAACGAACGATTTTTATGTTGCAACATGAAAATCAATGAGAATATTTAACACTATTCATACTTGTATGAGATCAATGCTTTTATTCTACCGGATGACTGGAGAGAAATTGTATGAAAACCTGCAGCTTGAACGACTTCATGAAAAGCGTGAAACCCTGGCTTTCTGAGAATTATATCAAAAAGGCGCATATCAACGCGGACGGCGATTTCGTGCTGACCTTTACCGACGGGGTCAGCAACGTCTACCGGGTCGATGACTGCACAAGGGCGCAGCTGGAAAACGTCCTTTCCGATTTGAGGGAAAAAGGCGTTGCCTGATTCAGGCAATTTGGTACCTGAAGCCATTTCAAAACGCTATCTGAGGCTTTGAAACAGTTTTTGATAGGTTCTCAAAAAGCGCTACAAAAACCGGTTGATAATCCCGACCGGGGGTGTTACTTTTATACATGATGGAATCCGCAGGCGCCGGTTACAACATTTTCATGAAGAAAATATAACCTGCCGGGCCGTTGCGGGTGTATGGGAAGCATTTGTTTTCTATGACAGCAAATAAAAGTTGGATTCACAGAACCCTTTAAAATAACAAGCAATCTATTCTTCCGTTAAGGCCTGATTAAGTATGTGTATTGGCCAAAACTTTTTAATTATAGCTATTTTGGCTTGATTGCCTTGAATTTACAAGCAAAAAAGGTTGCATTTTAATCACTTTCTGATAAAGTATGTGTAATAATTCAACCTAAAACACATATTTTATCAGGCGGTGATATGGATGACAAAAAAGTACTCCAGACATTTGTCCGGAAAAAGGTCATAACCATCGAACAGTTGGTGAACTTACTTCAATGTGCAACCATCACGGCAAGACGACGGCTTAAGCAGTGGAGGGCCTTTACCAGTATCAACAAGAATGGCAGATACTATACATTACCACAAATTCCGGTCTTTGATGAAAAGGGGTTATGGCGATATCAATCGGTGCTTTTCTCCAATCATGGCAAT
>SKZX01000158.1 GCA_007127175.1 Desulfobacterales bacterium | reverse complement strand
TATTCCACCTACAACGGGTCCAAAAGCGAGACCCCGGTATCCGAGCGGAAGAAAATCATGGTGCTGGGGGGCGGGCCCAACCGGATCGGGCAGGGGATCGAATTCGACTACTGCTGCGTCCACGCGGCCTTGGCCATCCGGGAAGCCGGTTTTGAGTCCATCATGGTCAACTGCAACCCGGAAACGGTCTCAACGGATTACGACACGTCCGACAAGCTGTACTTCGAACCTTTGACGGTGGAAGACGTCCTGTCCATCTATGAGAAGGAAAAGCCCGAGGGCGTCATCGTCCAGTTCGGCGGCCAGACACCCTTAAACATTGCCGGGGAGCTCGAAGCGGCCGGCGTGAAAATACTGGGGACATCCCCTGAGACCATCGACCTGGCCGAGGACCGGGACCGTTTCAATAAAATTGTCCGGAAACTGGGGATCCCCCAGCCGGAATCCGGCATGGCCCATTCCTTTGAGGAAGCGCTCGCCATTGCCAAGCAGATCGGCTACCCCCTCATTGTCCGGCCCTCCTATGTTTTGGGCGGCCGTGCCATGGAAATCGTCATGGACGAAAGTATGCTCCAGCGCTACCTGGCAGCCGCTGTGGACATCTCGCCGCAGCGCCCCATACTCATCGACCGGTACCTGGAATCGGCCATCGAGGCCGAGGCCGACGCCATTTCGGACGGCACAGACGCTTTCGTGCCGGCGGTGATGGAGCACATCGAGTTTGCCGGCGTCCATTCCGGGGATTCCGCCTGCGTGATCCCGCCGGTGAGCATCCCGCCCAAGCACCTGGACACCATCATCGAGTACACCCGCAAGATCGCCGTGGAGTTCGGCGTCATCGGTCTCATGAACATCCAGTACGCCATTGCC
The DNA here is from genome assembly GCA_007127175.1 of Desulfobacterales bacterium. GTDB lineage: Bacteria > Desulfobacterota > Desulfobacteria > Desulfobacterales > Desulfosalsimonadaceae > B1SED10-16. The sequence goes on along the minus strand of SKZX01000158.1, from coordinate 3,715 downwards.
GACGACATGGTCTACATCCTGGAAGCCAACCCGCGCGCATCCCGGACGGTGCCCATCGTTTCCAAGGTGTGCGGTTTTGCCATGGCCCGGATCGCAACCAAGATCATGCTGGGCGCAAAATTGGCCGACTTTGCCCTCGAGCGGAAACTGATCCCCCATTACGGGGTCAAGGAAGCGGTGTTCCCCTTTAACATGTTCCCGGAGGTAGACCCCCTGCTCGGCCCTGAAATGCGCTCCACCGGCGAGGTCCTTGGGCTTGCGGACTCTTTCGGCATGGCTTTTTACAAGGCGCAGGAGGCCACCCAGACGTCCTTGCCCATCGAGGGCAGCGTCCTGATCACGGTCGCCGACAAGGACAAGTCCAGCGCGGTAATGCCGGCGCGGCTGTTTGCGGAACTCGGGTTTAAAATATACACCACCAACGGGACCAAGGTGTTTCTGGAAAAACACGGCATCGAATCGGAGGCATTAAAGAAGCTCGGCCACGGCCGGCCCGATATTGTCGATGCCATCAAGAACCGGGATGTGAACCTGGTCATCAACACACCCTCCGGGAAGGGCAGCCAGGAGGATGATTCCTACATCCGGAAAAACGCCATCCGGTTCAAGGTCCCCTATATCACGACCATCGCGGCGGCGGTTGCCACCGCCAAGGGGATCCGGGCGCGCCGGGAGGGGCAGCCCGAGGTCAAGGCGCTTCAGATGTATCACCGGGACATATGAGAGGCGTCAGGCTTTTTTCGCCCCCTCTGCCAGGGCGTTGAAGTATTTCTGGACATATTTGCCGGATATGACTTCGTTGAGGTCAAAGGTCAGCGTTTCTGTCAGGAAGCTCCCGCTGAAAGCCAGAAACAGGTTTTCTGATAGCGCCTGAATATCCTGGGTAATCTTTTTTTTATCCGCCTTGGACAGGCTTCGGTGGTCATGGAGCCGGCATGCCATGGGGCGCTGATCATAAAACGTGCACTTGCCGTCCCGGCTTAAGGGGCAGGTCTGTTTTTCTTCGGCAACGACGCTTCCCCTGTCCCTTGCCGCCCGGGCTGAAAGGACCTCGGCTGCCTTCCGGATGATCGACAGCCGTTGGTCCCGTTGAAGCATGGTGTTCATTTTCTGCGATATATAGACCGCTTCGACAAAGCGCACCGTCACCGGAACGCTGCAGCATTGCATGTGCGCCTGCCCGCACCGGGCGGTCCCCTCCGGTATATCCATTTCCACGCGGTTGAAAATGATTTCAATATCGTCAAAAAAGGGGTTCAGGTCCACGATGTGTTTTTGCTCAAGGCTGGGTTCCCGGGTGGTCAGCGGGCACTGGCTGCGGCCGTATTGCCTGAGCAGCTGCCATTGGCAGTAGCTGGCCGGCTTGGACCGCATTTTTTTCAGTTTTTTCTTGACCAGCCGGCCGCTGAGCCCTTTTCTCAGAAGGTATGCCGAAACAATGGTGCCGGTGCGGCCGATGCCGTGCCGGCAGTGCACCAATACTTTCTTGCCGAGATAGATGGACTCGTCGATCCACTCAAGGGCCTCGTCCATGGTGTTCATTTCCGGGACCGCTTCATCGTCGATGGGCAGGTAATAGACGTCGAAGCCGGCTTTTCGCTCAATCGGTGGCAGGTCCGGGAACTCGGCGCAGAGGTTGACGATGGCATCGATGCCGGCTGCTTTCAGGCGGTCGAGGTGGTCATAGGACATGGGGGCAGGGCCAACGGCCAGGCCCGGGGTCACCCAGCTGACATATGCGTCTTCCGTGGATTTGTTAAAGGGCCAGAATCGCATCCACCTCTCCCATCAATGTCCCGGCCGTCCGGTCGACCGTGTCCGTTTTCATGTGCATGTCCATGAGCCGGGTCCTGCCGAGAATATACCCGACCACCTGAAGCATGCGCTCCGTATCTTTTTGGCTTTTCCGGCTGAAATCCGCCTCGAGCAGGTCGCTGCGCACATCAATGTTAAAACCTTGTTTTTCAAGCACCCTGCGGATGACATCCAGGCGCATGGCTTTCTGGTCATCGCCGGCGCCGCCGCCTTTGAAGGAAAACCGGATGTAGTTCTGCTCCGGTGTTTTTCCGGCCAGGGTGTCCACAACCGTGAAATGATACCCGAAGCGGACGAGCACATGCATGTAATCTCCGGCCAGCAGCCCATAGCTGCTCAGGAGGGATGATTTTTCAGGGTTGAAGATCCCTGCGCTGACCTTGTCGAATTCCTCCCAGTCGAAATGCTTCACGGCCTGGTCCCACTCGACTTTTTCATGGGTAAGCCCGGAAAACAGGGCGATAAAGGGCCTGCAGGACACATCATCAATCGTAATGCGTTTTCGGGCGTCCCCGCTTTCGGTCAGGCCGTCTTCCAGGTTCAAAACACGAAAGGAAAGGGGGACGTCCAAGTCGAGCACCTTGGACTGCTGAAGGCCCCTTCCCCTGCGGTCGGCCAGGTCGAACATCTCCCTGACACCCATTTCATGGCTGTACCGGATCAGGTCGTGCATAGAGCGGCAGTTTTCCGGTGCAAACGCCTCCGATGCCGCATCATTGAGGTTCAGCCGGGAAACGGTTTTCAGGACGGCGTTCATTTTTTCCGTGAACCATGTCTGCTTCCTCACAGGGTTGAGCTTTGAAAGGTCGGCCATGCCATCGTGTACCACCCCATGGTTGCCGTCCACGGTGACCGGTTGGCCGTTTTGAAAGGCCTCCATGGCCCCGGTGACATTGATGACCACAGGCAATGCGTTTTCCCTGGCTATGGTGGCAAAATGGCTGGCAGCACTGCCTTCCACGGCAATGACGCCGCCAAGGACGCCAATGGCGGAAGTCAACTCCGGGTAGAGCCCTTTTGTCACTAAGATGCACCCTTTCGGGATGCCGGGTATGTCATCATGGGACCGGACCAGAAAGATTTTTCCGCTTGCCAGACCCGATGCGGCCCATTGCCCCGTGGCCAGGACCGGAAGTTCCGGGCGGGGGGCATCTTTTACCGGTTTGAGGGCACCGAGCGGTCTTGCCTGGAGAAACAGCAGGTTCCCCGCCCTGTCCACCGCCCACTCAATGTCCTGGGGCTTTCCAAACCGTTTCTCAAGGTCCAGGCTGTGGCGGAAAAGCGCGTCAAGGTAGGGGGGGGTGTCTTCTGCAGTGCCGGGTCCGGATTGTTTGCCGATAACGTATTGCCTTGGTTTCACTTCGCCGCCGACCAGTTTTTCGCCAAGGCCCTGTACAGCGTACACCTCCATTTCATCCGGATTCCTGATCCCCGAGGAATACACCACGCCGCTTTCCCCGGCATCCACCATTTCCAGCACCAAAGCGGCCATGGGGAGATTTTCGTCGGCCAGGCCGGCCTGGATCCGGTAGGTCACGGCGCGCGGGGTATATTTGCCCGCCAGCACCTGTTTATAGGCGCCGGCAAAATTTTCGGGTTTGACCTTCAGGACGCTGGTGTGCTGCCCGGCAAAACTCAGCGCCCCGTCTTCACCGACCGCACTTGAGCGGACGGCCAGCCTTGAAGCGGACAGTTTTACAACCTGCGCATCCATCTCCTGCTGTATTTCTTCGGGGATGGCCGCATCCATGATCCGGTCCCGGATATCGGTGCACCGGCTTTCAAGGTCTTCAACCGATTCCAGGCATATCCCGCCCAGTATGTCATTGATTACGGGGCGCAGCGCATTTGCCTCGATTATGGCGTTATAGGCGCGGGTGGTGACGCAGAAGCCGTTCGG
>SKZX01000176.1 GCA_007127175.1 Desulfobacterales bacterium | reverse complement strand
GGGACCAATGATCTGACCCAGACCACTTTCGGCATTTCCCGTGATGACGCCGAGGCCGGATTCCTGGTGGAGTACCTGGAAACCGGAATACTGCCGTTCAACCCATTTGCCACCATTGACGAGGAAGGGGTCGGGGAATTGATGAAAATCGCCGTGGCAAAGGGGCGCGGCTTCAATCCCGACCTCGAGTGCGGCATCTGCGGCGAGCACGGCGGGGATCCGAAATCGATCCACCTGTGCCACCAGCTGGGGCTCAATTATGTATCGTGTTCCCCTTTCCGGGTCCCCATTGCCCGGTTGGCGGCAGCGCACGCCGCACTGGCGGATAAAAAACGATAATGGGGCTTTTGCTGATGAACGCGTAAACAATCGCCATTATACAGCTTTGCAAAAATGCAGGGTCCGGGCGTTTTCCGGTGCATGACAGGGGCGGGCTCAATCCGCAGCGGTTTTAATCCGGGGGTAGGAGGAGGGTGTCATGGGAAAGTTTGCCGAATACGAACGCTATGATGCAATGGGGCTGGCCGAGTTGGTAGGGACGAAAAAAGTGAGCCCCACAGAGCTTTTTCAGGAAGCCGCGGACAGGATCGAGCGCCTCAACCCGACGGTCAACGCCGTGGTTGTCCGCATGGACGAGCAGGGGCGGCAAACCGCTGCCGGTGAACTGCCGCAAGGGCCGTTTACCGGTGTGCCGTTTCTCATCAAGGACCTTCTGGCCGATTATGCCGGCGTGCCGACCTCATATGGCAACCGTGTGCTGAAAAACATCCCGGCCGCCCATGACAGCGAACTGGTGAGGCGGTTCAAAAACAGCGGGGTCGTGATCCTCGGGAAAACCAACACGCCAGAGTTCGGTCTGACCGGGGTAACGGAGCCTGAAGTGTTCGGTCCCTGCAGGAACCCCTGGAACCCGGCGCACACCCCGGGCGGCTCCAGCGGCGGGTCCGGGGCGGCGGTTGCCGCAGGAATGGTGCCCATGGCGTCCGCAGGGGACGGCGGCGGCTCCATACGTATTCCCGCATCCTGCTGCGGCCTTTTCGGCATCAAACCCTCCCGCGGGCGAAACCCAGCGGGGCCGGGTCACGGGCGCATCTGGCAGGACGCGGTTCAGGAGCACGTGATTTCCCGGTCGGTCAGGGACAGCGCGGCCATGTTGGACGCCACCCATGGCGGTGATGTGGGGGCGCCCTACATTGTCCGGCCGCCGGAAAGGCCCTTTCTGGATGAGGTTCTGCAAGAGCCGGGCTCCCTTAAAATCGCTTTCAGCACCCGCTCACCCATCGGGACCCCGGTTCACGACGATTGCGTGGCCGCCGTGGAAGACGTGGCCCGTCTCCTGGAAGACCTGGGGCATCACATGGAAGAGGCCGAACCCGACATCGACGGCATGGCCCTGGCCAAAAGCTACATTGTCATGTATTTCGGCGAGGTGGGTGCGGATATCCGTGAAATGGAAAATGTGCTGGGGCGCAAGGCGCGCCCTGCCGATGTCGAGCCTTTGACGTGGACCATGGCATTACTGGGCAGGAGTTTTTCGGCGGCCTATTTTGTCGAGGCGCTGCGGGCCTGGGATCGCGCAGCCCGGAAAATGGGTGGGTTTTTCGGGCGCTACGACCTTTACCTGACCCCCACCATCGCGGTCCCGCCTCCCCGCATCGGCGATTTTAAGCCGGGCGCTGCAGAGGCTGCCGCCATAAAGGTGGTCAACACCCTTCGCCTGGGCGGGTTGCTCAAAATGTCGGGCATCGTGGACCAGATGGCGGAAAAAAGCCTCTCAAAGATGCCGTTTACCCAGATGGCCAACCTCTGCGGGCTTCCGGCCATGTCCGTCCCCCTTTACTGGAATGCGGACAACCTGCCCATCGGCGTTCATTTTGCCGGCCCCTCCGGGGATGAGGCCACCTTGTTTCGCCTGGCCGGCCAGTTGGAGCGGGCCAGACCCTGGTTTGAACGACGCCCCTAAAAAAGGGGACAGATTTATTTTTCCGGCGCCAACGCGCCGCAATCCTCCCGATAAAAAGGACACACACCCATGGCAAGAAGAATGCGGCGATTCCTTGGCTCTGCCGCTTGTATCGCGTTTTTGTACCGACTGGTGCGCCTCTATGCCTGGACGTTCCGTCTGACGGTTGAAAACGAAAAAGCATGGATGGACCCGGTAAAAAACGGCCAGGCCGTGGTCATCTGCTGTTGGCATCAGCAGTTTTTTTCTGCGATCCGGCATTTCAAGACCTACAGTTCATACCGTCCGCCGCTCATGATCTCCAAAAGCGGCGACGGTGAAATCATTGCAGGGATTGCCACCCGCACCGGGTGGGATATTGTGAGGGGATCTTCCTCCAAATACGGGCGCGAGGCCCTGGAGGAGATGGTGGAAAAGCTGAGGCAGCGAAAGATCGCGGGCCATATCCTGGACGGTCCGCGGGGGCCTGCGGGCATTGTCAAGGCGGGGGTCATACGGCTTGCCCAGTACGCGGACGCCGTTATTGTCCCTTTTTATACATCTGCGGACCGGGCATGGTATTTTAAAAGCTGGGACCGCTTCATGCTCCCCAAGCCTTTTTCACGGGTGACGCTGCGGTTTGGCGAACCCTTTGCCGTGCCGAAAACATCTACACCCGAAGAATTCGAACAATTGCGGTTGAAGCTTGAAGAAACCATGCGGCCGGGATTGATTGCGCCCAAACAGCGTTCAATCTAAGCCCGCCGCCTGCGAAAGACCTCCATGCCGTTTTCCAGCAGTGTCTGTCCCAAAGACAGCCAGACGCTGCGGTCCGGAACAGGCGGTTTTCCGTCCGCGATCCGGGCCATCTGCTGTTCATACCAGGTGACCTCAAGCAACGGCAGCCGGTCGATAAAGGATACGCCCGTGATCAGGGGTTTGACCGGGCTGACATAATCGGTCCCGGAAAAAATCTTGTTCGGCAGGCCCGGGTCGATGGCCAGGGCCCTGGCCAAGCCCACGAAGTCAATGCCGTTTTTGCCGATGGCTGCGGCCATGCCTGCAGCGGTGCGGAACCCGCCAGTGATCATCAGCGGCACGTCGATATCCCGGCGGAGGTTTTCCGCATAGGACAGGAAATACGCCTCACGTGGTGATTGTCTTACCGCTTGGATTCTGCCCGACATGGCCGGTTTCTCATAGGTCCCGCCCGAGATTTCGACCAAGTCGATCCCTTCTTCAGCCAGCTTCGCAACCACCTGCTCGGATTCCGCCTCGGAAAACCCGTCTTTAAGGAAATCAGACGAATTCAGCTTTAGGCCCACGGGAAAGGCCTTGCCTACGGTTTTCCGGACGGCGCGGTATATTTCCAGGAGAAACCGCAAACGGTTTTCAAGGTTGCCGCCCCATTTGTCATCGCGCTGGTTATGCCGTGGGGAAAGGAACTGGCTGACCAGGTAGCCGTGGGCGCCGTGGATCTGGACCCCGGTGAAACCGGCTTTTTGAACGGTTTTCGCCGAGGCAGCGAATTTTTCGATAATGGCCTCGATTTCAACGGTTTCAAGGGCGCGCGGCGGGTTGAAAAACCGCGCAAGGTCGCCTGAAAAGCCGATGGCCGAAGGCGCAACAGGGGTCCTGGCCAGGGTTTTGGGGATCTGCTTGCCCGGGTGGTTCAACTGGACCCAGAGGTGGGTTTTCTCAACGGTTCCGGCTTTTGCCCAGGCCGCAAGCCTGTCAAGATGCCTCTCGCCATCAATCACCACGTTGTTGGGTTCTCCAAGGGCGGTCCCATCCACCATCACGTTCCCGGTAATACTCAGGCCCACACCCCCCATGGCCCAGGCTTCGTAAAGCCATTGAAAGCGTTTGTTGGGGCCGTAGTCCGGGGATGCGAAATTTTCGCTCATGGCGGATTTGCACAGGCGGTTTTTGATCGAAGCGCCGCAGGGCAGGGTAAAGGGTTGGTTTAATACCGCGGATGGCGTGTCCGTCATGAATCGCCTCTCTTTCTGTAAAAAGGTTGCTCCTGTGGATATGGTATGAAATTTTAAAGAAACAGTTGATATTTTGTCATTTTGCCGTTGTCTGTCAGAAAAAGCAAGCCGTTGCTTGAAAACGAACGTTTTCTTATTGCTGTTTTCTTAATAAACCTGTAATGTTGGAAGGATTTCAGGGCGCAATGCCGGCCTGGAGGCCTTCCGTTCATCGCGCCGTCAGACGACAGTTTTTAAACGCGGCCGACTCTGCACCACAGTGATGCTTTTTTCTTCTTTTGGTTGATCGGTATGTATTTCTCCCGGGGCAAAGGGTGCAATTGCAGGGAAGATTCCTGATTCAAGGCCGGGGATATCCTGGAAGACCCTATCCGGTGCTGCTATGAAAAAGAGAACCTGGGTGAGGGGCTGTTCCATTTTTGTTTTAAATGGGGAAGATGAACATACAATCCAAAAAAATATTTGCCGCAGTTGACTATGGTATGTGCAATCCCGGGCAATGCGATCCTGAAAGAGGGCTGTGCCATGCCGTACCGGCGTGCGAACACAAAGTGCTCAAGCAGATCGATGATGCCTTTGAAGCGCCGATGGTTTTCCAGGACCGGTGCATGGGGTGCTGGGACTGTATCGAAGCCTGCCCCCTGGGTGCG
>SKZX01000287.1 GCA_007127175.1 Desulfobacterales bacterium | reverse complement strand
GTGATTCAGGAGGCGATTGCCCGTGCGGGCATTGATAAGGCTATCGTGGATGAGGCCATCATGGGCATGGTCCTGCCATGCGGCTACGGGCAGAACCCCGCCCGCCAGGCAGCTGTCAAAGCGGGCCTGCCATGGGATACGGGCTGCATTACCGTAAACAAGGTGTGCGGCTCGGGCCTGAAATCCGTCATGCTGGCAGCCCAGGCCATAATATGCGGGGATGCCGAGGTGGTTGTTGCGGGGGGCATGGAAAACATGAGCATGGCCCCCTATTACCTGGAAAAGGCCCGCTTCGGATACCGGATGGGGCCCGGAGCGCTGGAAGATCACATGATTCATGACGGCCTGTGGGATATTGTCAATGACTTTCACATGGGCATATCGAACGAACTGAGTTCTGAAAAATATTCGGTCAGCCGGGAAGACCAGGACCGGTATGCGGAAATGTCTTATGCGCGGGCGCTTGAAGCCCTTCAGGCCGGCCGTTTCGACGCGGAAACCATGACCGTCCCGGTCAAAGGGCGAAAAGGCCAGATCACGGAATTCTCAAAAGATGAAAACCCGGTTCCCACCGATTTTGACACCCTTTCCAAAATGAAGCCGGCATTCAAAAAAGACGGCGTGGGAACAGCGGGCAATGCATCGATTATCAGTGACGGCGCGGCGGCAGTGGTCGTGATGTCCAGAGAAAAAGCGGAAGCGCTGGGTTGCGAGATTCTTGCATCCATCGGCGCACAGGCCACCGCCGGCATCGATATGAAATACGTGCTCATGGCGCCCATGTATGCGATTCCCAGGTGTTTGGAGAAAGAGGGAATATCCCTTGCAGATGTGGATTTGTTTGAAATCAATGAGGCGTTTTCAGGTTCGACGGTGGGTGTGATGCGGGAGCTCGGTTTGGGTGATGCCAATGTCAACGTCAATGGCGGCAGTGTCGCCCTGGGGCATCCCATCGGGGCATCCGGGTGCCGTGTTCTTGTAACGCTGCTTTATGAAATGAAGCGCCGGGACGTGCAGAAGGGGGTTGCCTCGCTGTGCCTCGGCGGCGGCGAGGCCGTGGCCATGGTGGTTCGGCGGTAGCATGGTGTAGACCGGTGGGAGGCCCCGCGGTTCAGTTGAAAAAATAAGAAAAGGGAGCAAATGAGGGATACATTCACTTGCTCCCTTTTTTAGTTTAATCTATTTGTTTGAATTTTTTATTGAAATTATTTGTGTTGTTTTTTATTATATGTGCACCACATCTGCTAGTGTCGATGGCAGCATCAAAACGGCTGAATGCCAACATTCCCTGGCGGCGCTGAAAATGCCGGATCAAAGAGACTTCCCGGAGGATAGCGATGACAGAAACATCTGAAAAACACACCCCGAAAGACGTATCGTCAAGCAAGGAGCGACTGGGCGAAGCATTGGTCAATAGTGGCCTGATTTCCAATGATCAACTCCAGAAAGCCCTTAAGCGCCGCACCCAGGTCGACCTCCCCCTGGGTTCCATCCTTATTGAAATGGGTTTTTTGAGGACAAACGACCTGCTGGTGATCCTTTCCAGGAAATTCGGCGTGCCGTTTGTCAACCTTTTCACAGTGGATATCGCGCAGGAGGTTGTCGATCTTATCCCCCTGGAAAAAATGCTTCGTTACAAGATACTGCCGGTTTCCGTAGACGGCAACACGCTTACCCTTGCCATGATAAGTCCCCAGGACTTTGTGACCATAAGCGATCTTGAATTTACCATCGGGAAGACCATTAAACCGGTTATCGTTCCTTTTTTCATGATGGAAGCGGCCCTGAACCTGATCTCCGCAGACTTCCGGGACGGGCTGAAGGGCACAGACATAGAAAAACTGGCTTTGTCGGATAAAAAGGAAGCGCAGGATTCGCCAAGAATTGAGTCCTTATTGTCCCAGTTTATCAAGACCGGTGCCAGCGACATGCTGCTGACCCCGGGGGCGCCGCCGTCGATAAAATTGCGTTCCGAGCTTCAACGCTTTTCTACCTCCTTTCTGAGCCCCTTTGACTGCGAATATTATGCAAAAGAACTGTTGGCGCAGGAACAATGGGAGCTGTTTCTCGCAAAAAATGAAATCGATGTTGCCATAACCTATCCGAATATCGGTCGGTTCCGGATGAACTTCTATCGCCAGCGCAATTCGGTTTCCATCAGCATCCGCCATGTGACCGACAAGATCGGCACACTGGAAGAGCTGGGCCTGCCCGCATGGCTGAAAGGCTTTGCGCTCAAGCCCCAGGGGCTGATTCTTGTGTCCGGTCCGGCAGGCAGCGGCAAGTCCACAACCCTGAACGCCATTGTCGACATCATCAACTCCAATCGCAAATGCAATATCATTACGTTGGAAGACCCTGTCGAATACCTGCACGCTCACAAGAAAAGCAACGTGAACCAGCGGGAGGTCGGCAGGGACACCCCCAGTTTCGCACAGGGGCTGCGCGGCATTTTCCGCCAGGCGCCGGACGTGATCGTTATTGGTGAACTCAGGGATATGGAAAGCTTTGAAATTGCCCTGCGGGCGGCCCGAACAGGCCACCTGGTGCTTTCCACCATGAACGCGGCGGACTCAACGGCTGTTTTCCGTATTATTATCAACATGTTTCCAGCACATCAGCAGAATCTTGTCCAGATGATGCTGGCCGATTCCCTGCTGCTTTCTTTTGCCCAGCGACTGATTCCCCGGCGGGACGGCAAAGGCGTGGTGGTGGCAACGGAGAAGTTTGCCAACTCATACCGCATGAGCACGTTTATCCGGGAAGGCAAACTGCATCAGGTCCGATCCCAGATGGAAAGCGGGACCGAGGAGTTCTCCCCCCTGGATCAGTCCCTTGTTTCGCTTTACAAAAAAGGGATCCTTGATTACGACGTTGCCCTCACCTATGCCACCAATCCGCTTCTGTTCAGCGAAGTTGCCGGGGCAAAGGCCTGATGCCGGGATCAATTTTTTGAACCATTTGTAATTAAATGGTTTTTACCCAAAAAACGCCAGGATGGTGTTTCTTGCCAGCTCACGGCTTTTTCTTGAAGAAATGAAGTGGTCGCAGTGCAGCGGGCGGAATGTCGTCCGGGGGCATTTTTCCAGTATCTGCCGTTCATAGTTTACGCCGACATCACCATCATACATCCTGAGAACCCTGTCCTGTTTGCCATACAGCCCGAGTACGGGTGTCCGCTCTATGCGCACGGATGCCAGCGGGTTCATTGTCAGGACGTCCCACAGCGTTTTTATCACATCCGTTCTGCGGCGAAGAAGGGCACCGAAAAAGTGCCGGCTGATGTTGATTCCGGGGAAAAGAAATGCCATGTAAAGACGAAAGTTTTCATTCATTTGCGTCACGGATAACCTGCCGTCAAGGGCGTTTCGGTGATAGGAAAGAAATGCGTTGATCACCGCTTTGGGGTTGATGTGGCATATCGCGTTTATCAGCGCGATTTTTTTTAAGGGTTCGTTTTTGCGGTGCGCGGCATGGATGAGCGGTATTGCCGAATAGCAGGACGCCACCGCATACAGCGGCTTGCCGTTGGAGCGCCGTATGAGAAACTCAAGGGCCTCGGCGGTGTTGTCCAGGGTGGACTTGAGCCTGAACTTTCCCGATGATTTGCCGTGCCCGGCGTAATTGAACGAAAACAGGTCATATCCGCTTCTGATCAGTTTTCTCATGTTTTTGATTTCATGAGAAAACGCACCGCCCACCAAGGGAGGGGCAAAAATGACACCTTTTGAATCGGTGCCTTCCCGCTGGATATGAACCCACTGAACGAAGTGCCCTTGTTTTGTTTCAAAAAAACCGTTTTTGCAAGAAAAGCCCATATAATAAAAACATTTTTACCGGTTATCGGTATTTTCTCTCAAGGGCTTCAAGGGTCGCCAGGTATTGCTCCCGGTTGGCCAGTCCGCCCTGGTTTCGAATATTTTCTTTTGCAAAACCGATATGTTCCCTGATGTCGATGCCGTACCTGTTCAACCCTTGCTCTACCGCCCGGTCAAGTATAAGGACGCTGTAATACAACGTCAGGCTCCTGGTCGTTGACTCCCGCCGCATAAGGTAGCTTTTGCCGGATATGGTTTCGAGAAAGAACCCGGCATAATCATAAAGGACGGGCATTGGCATGAGTTGCTGTTCGGCCTCGCCTGCGCAGCCGTTGGTCCCAATATAGTGGTCAAAAAAATCCGCCATTGCGGCTTCCAGGATATCTTTTTCGGTTTTCAGCAAATGCCTTACCAGGTCGATCCGCTCTTTTTTCAATGTCCTGAAAAAATGTGCCCGGTTGCGCAGCAGGGTAATGAGATCGCGCGTTTCGCCGATCACGATGGGCGGTTTTTCAGCAAGGTCCGCCATCATCTGGAAAAACAATTCCCGGGCGTTTGGTTCGGGGCTTGCCGTTTTTTCATCAATATAGTTAAAAAAGGATGAAATTCTTCCTTCCAGCAAGGCACATTCATCCATGGTTTCGGTTTCATCCGTTGCTTTGCCGAAAACTTCCGTGATGCGCTTTTCGGGCACGGATGCGGCCAGCCGTGTTTCTTCAAGTTGTTTTTCGATCTTCCTGATTTCCTGATCAAGGCGGTCGTAATTGGCTTCGAATTGCTTGCGC